>CAZRFB010000265.1:0-17091 GCA_964599185.1 uncultured Rhodobacterales bacterium
CAGCACGGCCACATAGCGCGAGCGGATGTAGGAACGGCTGATGACGGCGTTCATGCGCGGCATATCTCCCGAAGTCGGCGTGAGCCTAGGCCGCGAAGGGTTTACAAGTCTTCACCCGCAGCGGACGTATCTGGCGGCGGAGACGCTGACGGCGGCGCTTGGGAGGGGGCAGGGGCGATGGACGACAGCCTGGTGGCGCAGATGCTGGAGGGGCTGCCGCACGCCCGCGCACTGGGGATGCGGGTCGTCGCGGCGGGCGACGGCGCGGCCACGCTGCGCGTGCCCTACGACCTTCGGCTGATCGGCGATCCGCAGACCGGCGTGATCCATGGCGGCGTGGTGACGTGCCTGCTCGACACCTGCTGCGGGCTGGCGGTGCTGAGCGCGCCGTCGCAGCCGCAATCGACCGCGACGCTTGATTTGCGGATCGACTACATGCGCGCGGCGCGCCCCGGCCGGCCTGTCACCGCGCGGGCGGAATGCTATCGCGCCACGCGCTCGGTGGCGTTCGTGCGCGCGGTGGCTTGGGACGACGACGCCGACGACCCGGTGGCCTCGGCCGCCGGCGCGTTCATGATCGTCGGCGCCGACGCGGCGGAGGCGGGGTGATGAACAGTTTCGAGCCGGTCCACGCGCTCCAGCGGCGGCGCGACGAGGCGCTGGCGGCGCTGGTGGGGCGCGCGCCCTATCACCGCTTTCTGGGCGTCAGCTTTCAGCGGCTGGGCGATGAGCTTACCGGCAGGCTGGCCTATGACGACATGCTGATCGGCAATCCGGCGATCCCCGCGCTGCACGGCGGCGTGACCGGCGCGTTCCTCGAGATCACCGCCATCGTGCAACTGGCGTGGGACGCGGTGTGGGAGATCATGGAATCCGGCCCCGAAGGCGCGGCGCGCATCGCGGCGGGCGATTTTCCGCCGCTGCCCAAGACGGTCGATGTGACCATCGACTACCTGCGCTCAGGCCGCCCGCGCGACGCCTATGCCCGCGCGCAGGTGACGCGGCGCGGGCGGCGCGTGGCCAATGTGCGCGTCGAGGCCTGGCAGGACGAGCGCGACCGCCCGATCGCCGCCGCGCACGGCCATTTCCTGCTGAGCGGGCGATGAACCGCGCCGCGTCGCCCGTCACCGGCCGGCGGGTGCTGCTGATCGCGCTGCCGGTGGTGCTGTCGAACGCCACCGTGCCGCTGCAGGGCGCGGTGGACACCGCCGTGATCGGCAGCCTCGGCTCGGAGGTCTATCTGGCGGGCGTGGGCCTTGGCGCGCAGATGTTCGCGCTGCTGTTCTCCAGCTTCAACTTCCTGCAGACGGCGACATCGGGGCTGTCGGCGCAGGCGCTGGGCGCGCGCGATCCGGGCCGGGTGCTCGACACGCTGGCGCGCGCTCTCACGGTGGCGCTGGCGCTGGCCGCCGTGATGATGCTGGCGCGCGGGCCGCTGCGCATGGCGGGGCTGGCGCTGTTCGAGGGCTCGGCGCAGGCGGAGGCGCTGGCGGGGGTCTATTTCGACATCCGCATCCTCGGCGCGCCGGCGGAACTGGCGAACTACGCCCTGCTGGGCTGGTTCGCGGGGCAGGAGATGACTAGGCGGCTGTTCCAGCATCAGCTTGTGGTGTCGCTGTCCAACATCGCGCTGAACCTCACGCTGGTGCTCGGCTTCGGGATGGACGTGGACGGCGTGGCGCTGGGCACCGTGCTGGCGGCGTATCTGGGGCTGGCCTATGGGCTGTGGCTGGCGCGCGGGCGGGCGGGCGTGATCGCGCCGCAGGGCTGGCGGCCTGATCCTGCGCGCATCCTGCGCCGCGACGCGCTGGCCGCGCTGTTCGCGCTCAACCGCGACATTTTCACGCGGACATTGCTGCTGACCGGGGCGTTCGCGTGGATGACGCGGCTCGGCTCGATGCAGGGCGACGCGGCGCTGGCGGCGAATGTGGTGCTGTGGCAGTTCTTCATCGTCACCGCCTACGCGCTGGACGGCTTCGCCATCGCCGCAGAATCGCTCGTCGGCCAGGCGTTCGGCGCGCGCGACGCGGCCGCGTTCCGCCGCGCGGCGATCGTGTCCAGCCTGTGGTCGGGCGCGCTGGCGCTGGCGGCGTCTGCGCTGCTGCTGGCGCTGTCGGGGCCGCTGATCGACCTGATGACCACGGCGCCGGAGGTGCGGGCGCTGGCGCGGATCTATGCGCCCTGGGCGGCGCTGACGCCCGCCATGGGCTTTCTGGCGTTTCAGCTCGACGGCATTTTCATCGGCGCCGCCGCGGGGCGCGCGATGCGCGACGCGATGCTGTTCGCCGCCGCGCTCTACTATCCCGGCGCCTGGTTCGCGGCGGCGGCGTTCGGCAATCATGGCGTCTGGGGCGCGCTGATCGCTTTTCTGCTGCTGCGCGCGGCGGCGCTGCTGGCGCTCTATCCGGCGCTGGAGCGGCGGGCGGCGGGGGCGTGACGCGCAGGGCGTGACGCGAAGCCGGTTGCGTCAGCCCCGGCGCGCGCGTATCAGCGCGGCGATGCGCGCGACGCTCTGTCAAATCGCTTCGCGCGCGCTAGAACGCTATGTCGCAGCGCAGCAGTGCGGCGCCCGCCGCGATTTGCGCTAGACTGTCATCCAAGCCGCGCCGCTGCGCGGCGCTGACCTGGGAGAGTTTCGGTGTCGAGCACGACTCATGAAGAGGGCACCCGCCGCGATTTCCTGTATGTCGCCACCGGCGCGGTGGGCGCGGTGACGGTGGGCGCGGCGGTCTGGCCGCTGATCGACCAGATGAACCCCAGCGCCTCGGTGCTGGCGCTTGCCACCATCGACATCGACCTCTCCGCGCTCAGTGAGGGCCAGCAGATCACGGTGAAATGGCGCGGCAAGCCGGTTTTCGTGCGCTACCGCACCGAAGCCGAGATCGAGGCCGCGCGCGCCACGCCGCTGTCCGACCTCGCCGACCCGCTGTCGCGGTCGGGCAACGCGCCGACCGCAAGCGCCGACGACGCCAACCGCGCGCTGGGCGAGAATGGCGAGTATCTGGTGATGGTCGGCGTCTGCACCCACCTGGGCTGCGTGCCGCTGGGACAGCAGGGCGAATTCAACGGCTGGTTCTGCCCCTGCCACGGCTCGCACTACGACACCTCGGGGCGCATCCGCAAAGGCCCGGCGCCGCGCAACCTGCACATTCCCGAACTTGCCTTCGACGGCACGACGGTCACCCTCATCGAAGAATACAAGGCTTGAGATCATGGGAACCATTCCTCAGGAGCACTACGAGCCGAAGACGAACGCCGAGAAGTGGATTCACTCGCGGCTGCCCATCGTCGGTTTCGTGCTGGACTTCGCGGCGTTTCCGTCGCCCAAGAATCTGAACTGGATGTGGATCTGGGGCGTCATGCTCTCGGTCTTTCTGGTCATCCAGATCGTCACCGGCATCGTTCTGGTGATGCACTACACGCCGCATGTCGATCTGGCGTTCTCCAGCGTCGAGCACATCATGCGCGACGTGAACGCCGGCTGGCTGTTGCGCTACATGCACGCCAACGGCGCGTCGTTCTTCTTCATCGCGGTGTATCTGCACATCTTCCGCGGGCTTTACTACGGCTCTTACAAGGCGCCGCGCGAGATCACCTGGATCATCGGCATCCTGATCTACCTGTGCATGATGGCGACCGCGTTCATGGGCTATGTGCTGCCCTGGGGGCAGATGTCGTTCTGGGGCGCGACGGTGATCACCAACCTGTTCTCGGCCATTCCGCTGGTCGGCGACAGCATCGTGACCTGGCTCTGGGGCGGGTTCTCGGTGGACAACCCCACGCTCAACCGGTTCTTCTCGCTGCACTATCTGCTGCCGTTCGTGATCGCGGGCCTCACCGTCGTCCACATCTGGGCGTTTCACCACACCGGCAACAACAACCCCACCGGCGTTGAAGTGCGCCGCGACTCGATCGACGTGGTGAAGCGCGACACAGTGCCGTTCTGGCCGTATTTCGTGATCAAGGACGTCTATGCGCTGGTGCTGTTCCTGATCGCGTTCTGCGTGTTCGTGTTCTTCATGCCGAACTTCCTCGGCCACCCCGACAACTACATCGAAGCCAACCCGCTTTCGACGCCCGCGCACATCGTGCCGGAATGGTACTTCCTGCCGTTCTACGCAATGCTGCGCGCGATCACCTTCGACGTGCTGTTCATCGACAGCAAGCTGGGCGGCGTCTTGGTGATGTTCGCCTCCATCGCGCTGCTGGCGCTGGCGCCGTGGCTCGACACATCGCGGGTGCGCTCGGGCCGCTACCGGCCCAAGTTCAAGGGCGCCTTTCTGCTGCTGGTGATCGACTTCGCGGTGCTGATGTGGGTCGGCGGTCAGCCCGCCGAGCAGCCCTACATCATCATCGGCCAGCTCGCGACGCTCTACTGGTTCGCCTACTTCCTGGTGATCCTGCCGGTGCTGGGCGTGATCGAGCAGCCCGACCCGCAGCCGGCGTCGATCGAGGCGGACTTCGCGGCCGGGCATCCCGAGGCGCCGCGTCCCGGCCCCGCGGGCGCCCTCGCGACCCCGGCCGAGTGAGCGAAAGGCGCACAGGAGATGACGATGCGTAGCAAGACAACCCTCGCCGCCGCTCTCGTCGCCGCCCTGGCGGCGGGGCCGGTCCTCGCCGCAGGGGTCGAGACCCATGTCGAGGATGTGGCGTTCTCGTTCGAGGGCCCGTTCGGCGTGTTCGACCGGGCGCAGCTTCAGCGCGGCTATCAGGTCTATTCCGAGGTCTGTTCCGCCTGCCACGGCATGAAATACGTCGCGTTCCGCCACCTCGGCTCCGAGACCGGCCCCGGCTTCCCCGAGGAGCAGGTCAAGGCCTTCGCCGCCGAGCGCGAGTTCCCGCGCGAGGACGACCCCGAGGAGATGCGCCCCGGCGCGCCTTTCGACTATTTCCCGACGCCGGAGTATTACGGCGACGGCGTTCCGCCCGACCTGAGCCTGATAGCCAAGGCGCGGGCCGGGTTCCACGGGCCGGTCGGCACCGGGATCAATCAGTTGCTGAAGGGCACCGGCGGGCCGGAGTATGTCCACGCCTTGCTGACCGGCTATGCCGAGACGCCCGCCTGCGCCGAGGACAGCGACATCGGCGGCTACTACAACACCGCGTTCGCGGCGGGCGGCTTCCCCGACAGTTGCAAGGACGAGCACGGCCACCACATGGTTCCCGGCTCGTGGATCGCGATGGGGCCGCCGGTGAGCGACGGAATCGTGGAGTACTCGGACGGGACCGAGGCGAGCCAAGATCAGGTCTCCATGGACATCGCCGCCTTCCTGATGTGGACCGCCGAGCCGAAGCTGGTGGACCGCAAGGAGGCGGGCTTCCGCAACATCATCTGGCTGGGCATTTTCGCCGTGCTGATGTATTTTGTGAACAAGAAGGTGTGGCGCCCGGTCAAGGGCGATCACTGACCTTCCCACAGCGACCCATCCTCAACCCTTCCGCGCAGAACGCGCGGGAGGGTTTTTCCTTGCGCGGCGGCGCGCTAGAGCATGGCGATGACATCCGTGAACACCGCCGCGACGCGCGCCGCTGTGGCCGCTGCGCCGGGGCGCAGACCGCTCGCCGCCACATCGCCCGGATGGCCCCTGACCGGGGGTGGGGGCGGAGATTTCGATTGAGGCGGCGCGGCCTTTACGCCGGCGGCGCACCCTGGGAGGCCCGCGCGCAATGTCCATGAACACGTTCGGCCATGTGTTTCGCGTCACCACCTGGGGCGAGAGCCACGGCCCCGCCCTGGGCGCGGTGGTGGACGGCTGCCCGCCGGGCGTGCCGCTGGCGGCGGCGGCGATCCAGCACTGGCTCGATCGGCGCAAGCCCGGCCAGAACCGCTTCACCACCCAGCGGCGCGAGGCGGACCTGGTCGAGATCCTGTCGGGAATTTACGAGGGCGTCACCACCGGCACGCCGATCCAGCTGATGATCCGCAACACCGACCAGCGCTCGAAGGACTACGGCGCCATCGCCGACAGCTTTCGCCCCGGTCACGCCGACTATGCCTATTGGGTGAAATACGGCGTGCGCGACCCGCGCGGCGGCGGGCGCTCCTCGGCGCGCGAGACGGCGGCGCGGGTGGCGGCGGGCGGGGTTGCGCGGGCGGCGCTGGCGCAGCTTGTCCCCGGCCTGAGCCTGCGCGGCGCCATGGTGCAGATGGGCGCGCACGCCATCGACCCTGCGGCGTGGGACTGGGACGAGGTCGAGCGCAACCCGTTCTGGACCCCCGACGCGCAGGCCGCCGCCGACTGGGCCGACGAGCTCGACGCGATCCGCAAGTCGGGGTCATCCATCGGCGCGGTGATCGAGCTGCGCGCCTCGGGTGTCCCCGCCGGGCTGGGGGCGCCGATCTATGGCAAGCTGGATCAGGACATCGCGGCGGCGCTGATGTCGATCAATGCGGTCAAGGGCGTCGAGATCGGCGCCGGTTTCGCCAGCGCGGCCCTGAGCGGCGTCGAGAACGCCGACGAGATGCGCATGGGGCCGGACGGGCCGCAGTTCCTGTCCAACAACGCCGGCGGCGTCCTCGGCGGCGTCAGCACCGGGCAGGAGATCGTGGCGCGCTTTGCGGTCAAGCCGACCTCCTCGATCCTGACGCCGCGCGCCACCATCGACCGCAGCGGCGCCGATACCGAGATCGTGACGAAAGGCCGCCACGATCCCTGCGTCGGCATCCGCGCGGTGCCGGTGGGCGAGGCGATGCTGGCCTGTGTGCTGCTCGACCATCTGCTGCTCGACCGCGCCCAGACCGGGGGCGCGCGCGGGCGGATCGGATGACGGCGGCCCCGCCGCTCAGCCCCTGCGCCGATCTGGTGCGGCGCGGCGACCCCGACCGTTTTCTCTCGGCCATGACCGCGCCGCCTGCGCTGCGCGAGCGGCTGTTCGCTCTCTACGCCTTCAATCTGGAGTTGGCGCGCATTCCGGGCGTGGTGTCGGAGCCGATGCTTGGCCTGATGCGGCTGCAATGGTGGCGCGACGCGGTGGCGGCGGCGTTCGACACCGGGCGCGCTGCCGGGCACGAGGTGGCCGAGCCGCTTGCACGCACGATCCGCGCCGCAGACCTGCCGCGCGCGGCGTTCGAGCGGTTGCTGGACGCGCGCGCGCAGGATGTGACCGCCGAACCCTTCGCCGACGCTGCGGCGCTAAACGCCTATCTGCGCGACACCGGCGGCGCGCTGATGGCGCTGGCGGCGCGCGCGCTGGGCGACGGCGACGGACCGGCGGAGGACGCGGGCTTTGCGCTGGGGGCGGCGTCATGGCTGGCGGCGGCGCCCGCGCTGGCGGCGGCGGGCCGCGCGCCGTTCCCGGCGGACGCCGAGCCGCGCGCGGCGGCGCAGACGCTGGCGCGCGAAGGACTGGCGGCGCTCAGCCGCGCCCGCGCGCGGCGCGCCCGCGTCCCGCCCGCCGCGCGCGCCGCCTATCTGGCGGGCTGGCGGGCGGGGCCGACGCTCGGGGCCTGCCTGCGCGCGGACTATGATCCGCTGACCGGTCCGGGCGAGGCTTCGGCGTTTCGCAACCGCGCCGGGCTGTTGTGGGCGGCGGCGACCGGGCGCTGGTAGCGCGTCGTCGCCGCCTCACGCCGACCGTTATCGGGGACAGAGCATGAAATCTGCGCCCGTCGGCGCGGGCGGGCGGCTTATCGCGCGATGATCTCCACACGGCGGTTGCGCGCGCGGCCTTCTTCGGTGGCGTTGGGCGCGCGCGGCGCCAGCCAGCCCGCGCCCTCGGCGCTCAGGCGTTCGGGCGGCGCGCCGAGGGCGATCAATGCGGCGCGCACCGTTTCCGCGCGCTGGGCAGAGATGCGGCGGTTGAGGTCGAGCGCGCCGGAGGCGTCGGTGTGGCCGACCACCACGAAATCGCGGTCGGCCCGCGCCGCCAGCGCCGACGCCGCGCGCGCCAGCACGTCCTCGGCGCCCCCGGCGATCTCGGCGGCGCCGGTTTGAAAGATCACGCCGTCGAGCGCCACATGGCCGTCGCGGTCGAGCGTGGCCCCGGGATCGTCGGCGGGCGGCGGCGCGCTTTCCACCGCCGCCGTCTCCCGCAGCGCGTCGCCCGGCGCCGCCACCAGCGCCGCCGGGCGCGCGCCCTCCACCGTCGCCACCTGCGCATGGGTCGCCCCGTCGGCGCCGCTGGCCAGCACCGCCACCCAGTCCGTCCCTTCAGCCGTGTCGCGCCGCATGGTGAGCTGGGTGAAGTCGGTCAGATCGAGCCGCATCGCGGGCTGGGGCAGCACGCTCAGCGCCGCGCGGAAGTCGAAGCCGCCGCAGTCGGGCGCGGTGCAGAACAGCACGGTGGAAAAGCCCTCCGCCGCCAGCCGCTCGCGATACGCCAGCGCGACGCCGAGGCTGGTGACGTCGTTTCCGATGCGCAGCGCCTGAAGCGTCAGCGCGCCCTCCACGCGCGCGTTCACCGGCGCATCGCCGCCGAACGGGCGCACCGGCAGGGCGAAACCGTCGCGCCCGCGTTCCGCGCGATAGGTCTCGACGGCGCCGGGCGGCGGCGCGGGCGGCGCGGCGCGGGCGCCCGCAGTCAGCGCCAGCGCCAACGCCGCGAGGCTAGCGCGCCATCGCATGGTATTCGGGGTTTGGCCGCATCGCGACGGCGGAGGCGAGCCGGTTGGACATGGCGAAGAACGCCGCCACCGAGGCGATGTCCCAGATGTCGCGGTCGCTGAACCCCGCGTCGCGCAGCGCCTGCCGGTCGGCCTCGACGATCCGCGCGCTGGCCTCGGCGGTCTTTTCGGCGAAGCCCAGCATGGCGCGATGGCGCGGCGGAAGTTCGGCCATGCGCCAGTTCAGCGCCAGCGTCTCGCCGAAGGCCGGATCGCCGGAGAGCTGTCGCACCGCCGCGCCATGGGCTACGAGGCAATAGAGGCAGCGATTCACGGCCGAGACCACCACGGCGATCATCTCACGCTCCAGCTTGCTCAAGCCGCTGTCGCCCAGCATCAGGTCGTTATACATCGCCATGAACGCGCGCAGTTTCTCGGGCGCGAAGGCGTAGGCGCGCAGCACCCAGGGCGTGAGGCCGAGTTTCTCCTCGCATTTGGCGAAATAGGCGGCGATGTCGTCGGGAAGCGGGTCGGCGGCGGGCAGGTCCAGCGCCGTCACCTTCGGGTCGCTCATGGCGTGGTCTCCTGGCCGGTTTCCTGCGGCGCGCGGCGATAGTGATAGCCGCAGACGGGCGCGAAGCCGAGGCGGCGATAGAGCGCGCGGGCGGGCGCGTTGGCCAGCGTCACCGCCAGCGCCAGCGTCCGCGCGCCCAGCCCTTGCGCCCAGAGCGCGGCGGCGGCGGTGGCGGCGGCGCCGACGCCCGCGCGGCGAAAGGGCGGGGCGACGTGCAGCGCGTGCAGCATCGCGACCGGCCCGTGCGCGGCGACGAACAGGGCGGCGGCGGGGCGGTCCTGCGCGCGCAGCAGCAGGATTTCCTTCGGCGCGGGCGTGCGCGCCATCACCGCGCGCCGCGCCGGGCCGACACCGCCCTCGGCCCACAGCGCGTCGAGCGCGGCCAGCGGCGCGCGCACCTTCACCACCATCAGTCCCGCCGCGCCGTGCGCCGCGATCCGCGCCACCGGCGCCGCCAGCATCTCGCAGGCGTCATAGGCCTCCCAGCCGCGCGCGGCGAGCGCGGCGTCGAGCGCGGCGTCGCCGGGGCCGATCTGCACCAGCGGGCGCTGCCCCCAGCCGCGCTGGATCGCTGCGGCGGCGTCGATGGCGGCGGCGAGGTCGATGCCGGGGTCGCCCTTTGGCCAGACCGAGGAGACGCGCGAGCCGCCGTCCAGGCCCCGCCGCACGATCCAGTCGCCCAAGGGAACGCGCCCGGCGGGCGCCCATGTCGCGTCGAGCGCCGCAAACAGCGCGGCGGGCGTGGGGGAGGCGTCCGCCTCAGCCACGGGCGCGCATCAGGCGGGCCTTGTCGCGCGCCCAGTCGCGCGCCTTCTCGGTCTCGCGCTTGTCGGCCATCTTCTTGCCCTTGGCGACGCCGATCTTGAGCTTGGCGCGGCCCTTTTCGTTGAAATACAGCTCCAGCGGCACGATGGTCATGCCCTCGCGCTGCACGCCCTGCGCCAGCTTCGCCAGTTCGCGCGCGTTGACCAGCAGCTTGCGCCGCCGCCGCTCCTCATGGCCGAAGGTTTTCGCCTGCTTGAACGGCGCGATGTAGGCGTTGATCAGCCACAGCTCGCCGCCCTCGACGCTGGCGTAGCTCTCGGCGATGTTGGCGCCGCCCATGCGCAGCGACTTGACCTCGGAGCCTTCGAGCATGATCCCGGCTTCGAGATCGCTTTCGATGAAATAGGAATGCCGCGCCTTGCGGTTCTCGGCGACGATCTTGCGGCCGTCCTTGGTGACGGCCATCAGGCGCTCAACAGGCCCGCATGGACCATCGCCGCGCGCACCTGCGCCTTCGTCGCGTCGGTGAGCGGGACAAGCGGCAGGCGCACCTCCTCCGACCCGAAGCCCAGCAGCGACAGCGCATATTTCGCCGGGCCGGGGTTGGGTTCGACGAACAGCGCGGTGTGCAGCGGCATCAGCCGGTCCTGAATCGCCAGCGCCGTCGCATGGTCGCCCTCCAGCGTCGCGTTCTGGAACTGCGCGCAGAGCTTCGGCGCCACGTTGGCGGTGACCGAGATGCACCCCGTCCCGCCGTGGGCGTTGAAGCCCAGCGCCGAGGCGTCCTCGCCCGACAACTGGATGAAGTCGGCGCCGCAGGCGGCGCGCTGCTTCGAGACGCGCACGATGTCGCCGGTCGCGTCCTTGACGCCGACGATGCGCGGCAGCTTCGCCAGTTCGCCCATGGTCTCGGGCGTCATGTCGATCACGCTGCGGCCGGGGATGTTGTAGATGAAGATCGGCAGGCCGCAAGCGTCGTGCAGCGCGGTGTAATGCGCGATCAGGCCGCGCTGGCTGGGCTTGTTGTAGTAGGGCGTCACCACCAGCGCGGCGTCGGCGCCCACCTTCTCGGCGTGGCGCAGGAAGCGGATCGCCTCGACGGTGTTGTTGGAGCCTGCGCCCGCGATCACCGGCGCGCGCCGGGCCGTGGTCTCGACCACGATCTCGATGATGCGCTCGTGCTCCTCATGGGTCAGCGTCGGGCTTTCGCCGGTGGTGCCGACCGGCACCAGCGCGTGCGAGCCTTCGGTGATCTGCCAGTCCACCATCGCGCCCAGCGTCGCCTCGTCCACCGCGCCGTCGTGAAACGGCGTGACCAGCGCAGGCATCGATCCCCGAAACACCATGCGCCGTTCTCCCCCCGCGCGATTAAGAGGTGCGGAAACTATCTCCGAATACGCTGTGCGACAAGCTGCGCGCGCGCCGCCCGTCGTGCTAGGCTGCGGCGCGGCGGCGACCGGCGGCAAGACCGGCCCTGCGGCGAATCGGGCAAAGATCGAGAGGCTGTACAGATGCGACGACTCAGCGGCGTTTTTGCGGCGGCGGCGATGCTTTTTGCGGTGCTGGCGCAAACGGAAGCGGTCAGCGCGGGACAGGCGCAGGACGCGGCGGCGTTGTCGGCGGCGTTCGCGCGCGCCGACGCGCGCGACCATGACGTGGCGGCGCATGAGGCTGCGCGCGCGGGCGACGGTCTGGTGGCCGAACTGGCGGCGTGGCGGCGGCTGCTGGACGGGCAGGGAAGCTTTGAGGAGATGCGGCGGATGCTGGCCGCGCGCGCCGACTGGCCGCGCATGACGCAGCTGCGCCGCGAGGCCGAGCGCGCCATGCCGCTGCGCCTGCCCGCCGAGACGGTGATGGCGTTTTTCGCGGGCGCCGAGCCGCTGACCGGCGCGGGCGCGCTGGCGCTCGCCGAGGCGCAGGGCGCGCTGGGCCATCACGCCGCAGCCGAGGCGACGCTGGCGCAGGCGTGGCGCGCGCTGAGCCTGACCGGCGAGGAGCGCGCGGCGTTCGAGCGCCGCCACGGCGCGCTGGTGCGCGCGCTGGCGGTCGAGCGGCTCGACGCCATGCTGTGGGCCGGCGATGAGGCGCAGGCGCGGGCGGTGTTTCCGCTGGTCGATGCCGGGTGGCGGGCGCTGGCCGAGGCGCGGCTGGCGCTGCGCACACGCGCCAACGGCGTTGACGCGCGCATCGCCGCTGTGCCGCAAAACCTGTCGAACGACGCCGGGCTTGCTTATGAGCGGTTCGTCTGGCGGGCGCGGGCGGATCGCACGGCGGAGGCCGAGCAGCTTCTGATGCAGCGCACCGGGTCGGCCAGGGCGCTGGGCCGACCGGAGGCCTGGGCGGGGCGGCGCGCAGGATTGGCGCGCGCGGCGTTTCGCGACGGGCGCGTGGCGGAGGCGTATCGTCTGGCCAGCCAGCACCACCTCGACGCGGGAAGCGCCTTCGCCGATCTGGAGTGGCTCTCGGGCTGGATCGCGCTGCGCGGGCTGAATGATCCGCAGCGCGCGGCGGGGCATTTCCTGCGGATGTATAACGCCGTCGAAACCCCGATCAGCAAGGGGCGCGGCGGCTACTGGCTGGGGCTGGCCTACGCGCAGGCGGGCGACAAGGCGCGCTCGCAGGAATGGCTGCGCCGCGCCGCCGATCATCCGACATCGTTCTACGGCCAGCTTGCGGCGGAGCGGATCGGGCGCGACGTGCGGCCAGACCTCGCCGCGCATGACGCCGACAAGGACTGGCGCAGGGCGTCCTTCGCCAAATCCGACACGCTGCGCGCCATCGCGCTGTTGCAGGCGGCGGGGCGCGAGGCGGAGGTGCGCCAGTTCCTTACGGCGCTGTCGCGCAGCTTCACCGCGCGCGACGACTTCGCCGCGCTGGGCCGCTTCGCGCTGGAGATCGGGCGCCCTGACGGCGCGGTGGTGGTTGGCAAGCAGGCCGCGCGGGCGGGCCATGTGATCATGGACATCTACTACCCGGTCGAGTCGCGCGTCGGCAGCGGCGGCCCGATCGAGCCTGCGCTGGCGCTGGCGATCGCGCGGCAGGAGAGCGAGATGAACCCCGCCGCCATCAGCCCCGCCGGCGCGCGCGGGCTGATGCAGCTTATGCCGCGCACGGCGCAGAAAGTGTCGCGCGATCTTGGGGTGCGCTACGCGCTGGACAAGCTGACCGACGACCCGGCCTATAACGTGAAGCTCGGCAAAGCGTATCTGGCGGAGATGCTGGCGCAGTTCGGCGGCGCCAAGATGCTGGCCGCCGCAGCCTACAACGCCGGGCCGAATCGCGCCGATCAGTGGGTGGGGAGTCTGGGCGATCCGCGCCACGCGATGGATCCGGTGGACTGGATCGAACACATCCCGTTCACCGAGACGCGCAATTACGTGCAGCGCGTGATGGAGGGGCTGCACGTCTATCGCGCCCGTCTGGGCGCCGACGCCGCCGCCTCCTACACTGCGGCTTTGACGCGCCCGCAAGGCTGACGGCGGGGCGGCTCCGGGCGCGGCCCTTGGGGGGATCAGATGGCGGTGAAGGTCTGCGTGTTCGACGCCTACGGCACGCTGTTCGACGTGGCGGCGGCGGCGCGGCTGGCGGCGGCGGAGCCGGGCGCCGGGCGGCTGGCGGCGGTGTGGCCGCGGCTCTCGGAGGTCTGGCGCGCCAAGCAGCTGCAATACACCTGGCTGCGCGCGATCACTGGCGCGCATGTCGATTTCTGGACCGTCACCTGCGACGGTCTGGACTATGCGCTCGAAGCGGTGGGGCTGGCCGACGACGCCGCGCTGCGCGACCGCCTGCGCGCGCTCTATCACGAGCTTGCGGCGTTCCCCGAGGTTCCGGCGATGCTGGCCGCGCTGAAGGACGCGGGGTTGCAGACCGCGATCCTGTCCAACGGCGCGCCCGCGATGCTGGCGGCGGCGGCGCAAAGCGCCGGGATCGCCGACAGCCTTGACGCGGTGCTGAGCGTGGAGAGCGTCGGCGTCTATAAGCCCGACGCGCGCGTTTACGGGATGGTCACGCAACGGTTCGGCGTGGCGCCCGAGGCCGTTCTGTTCGTCTCGTCGAACGGCTGGGACGCGGCGGCGGCGACCGGCTTCGGCTTCACCACGCTGTGGGTGAACCGCGCGGGCGACCCGGTGGACCGGCTGCCCTGGCGCCCCGCCCACACCGCGCGCGATCTGACCGCCGTGCCCGCGCTGGCGGCCGCGCTGTGAGCGGCCTGTGGCGCGCGCCGGACGGCGTGCGGATTTTCTATGAAGATCAGCCCGGCCCGGCGGAAGCCCTGCCGGTGGTCTGCCTGCCGGGGCTGACGCGCGGCGCGCGCGATTTCACCGCGCTGGCGGCGCATCTTGCGGGCGCGCGTCGGGTGATCCGCCCGGAGATGCGCGGCCGCGGACGCTCCGGCCGCGCCGACCCGGCGAGCTACGCCCTGCCGGTCGAGGTGGGCGACATCCTGGGGCTGCTGGCGAGCCTCGGCGTGGCGCGGGCGGTGTTCGTCGGCACGTCGCGCGGCGGCTTGCAGACCATGGCGCTGGCGGCGGCGAACCCGGCGCTGGTGGCGGGCGCGGCGCTGAACGACATCGGCCCGGAGATCGGGGCGGAGGGCATGGCGCGCATCGTGCGGGGCCTGAGCGGGGCGCCCGACAGCTATCCCGACTGGGCGGCGGCGGCTGAGGCGCTGCGCGCGACCTATGGCGCCGAGTTCACCGACCTGACCGACGCGCAGTGGGACGGCTTCGCCCGCCAGCTTTTCACCGAGCGCGACGGGCGCCCCGCGCGCGATTTCGACCCCGCGCTGGTCGCGGCGACCGCTGCGGCGGTGGCGGCTGGCGCGGCGGCGGTGAAGGCGGCGGCGGAGGCCGGCCAGCCCGCGCCCAGCCTCTGGCCGCTGTTCGACGCGCTGAAGCCGGTTCCGACGCTGGCGATCCGGGGCGCAAACTCGGCGCTGCTGACGGCGGAGACGCTGGCGGCGATGGCGGCGCGCAAGCCCGATCTGGCGGTGCTGACCCTGCCCAATCGCGGCCATGCGCCGTTTCTGGATGAGCCGCAGGCGCTGGCCGCCATCGACGCCCTGCTGGCGCGCGCGGCATGACGCCCGATTTCGACGCGGTCTGCGCCGCCGCGCGCAGGCTGGAGGGCGCCGCCGTCCGCACGCCGCTGCTGGAATCGCCGCTGCTGAACGAGGCCGCGGGGCGGCGCGTGCTGGTCAAGGCGGAATGCCTGCAACTGACCGGCTCGTTCAAGTTTCGCGGCGCCTGGTCGCGGCTCTCGGCGCTGGACGCGGCGCAGCGCGCGCGCGGCGTGCTGGCGTATTCCTCGGGCAATCACGCGCAGGGCGTGGCGCTGGCGGCGCGGCGGCTGGGGATGCGCGCGGTGATCGTGATGCCGCAGGACGCGCCCGCGCTGAAGATCGCCAACACCCGCGCCTATGGGGCGGAAGTGGCGCTTTATGACCGGGCGGGCGGCGAGGATCGCGAGGCGCTGGGGGCGCGGCTCGCCGCGCGCGACGGTCTGACGCTGGTCAAGCCCTACGACGACCCGTGGGTGATCGCGGGGCAGGGAACCTGCGGGCTGGAGATCGCCGAACAGGCGCACGCGGCGGGGGTGACGCGCGCCGACGTGCTGGTGTGCTGCGGCGGCGGCGGCTTCACCTCGGGCGTGGCGCTGGCGCTGGAGGGCGCCGCCCCCGGCCTGCGCGCGCGCCCTGTCGAGCCGGCGGGCTTCGACGATACGGCGCGCTCGCTGGTCTCGGGGCGGCGCGAAGTCAACGCCGCGCCGTCAGGTTCGATCTGCGACGCCATCGTGACGCCTTCGCCGGGCGAGATCACCTTTCCGATCATGCGGCGGCTGTGCGGGCCGGGCCTTGTGGTCAGCGACGTGCAGGCGCTGGCGGCGATGGCGGCGGCGTTCCTGCGGCTGAAGATCGTGCTGGAGCCGGGCGGCGCGGTGGCGCTGGCCGCCGCGCTGGCGGGCGGCGCAGAGGGCGAGGGTGAGGGCGGGGGCGAGGGCGAGGGCGAGGCGGTGATCGCGGTCGCCTCCGGCGGCAACGTCGATCCGGCGGTGTTCGCGCGGGCGCTGGGCTGAGCGCCGCGCCCGCGCGGGGCGGCTCAGACGGCGGGCGCGCCGGTCATCTGGTGCGGCCCAGCGAGCCCATCGCGTCGATCCCGGACGCGCCGCGCCCGCCGCCTTGCATCCCGCCTTGCATCCCGCCTTGCGCCCCGCCCAGAACGGCGCCCAGCAAGTCGCCGAGGCCGCCGGCGCCCTGCGCAGCGCCGCTCTGGCCGCCGCCGCCCAGCAGCGCGCCAAGGATATCCTCCACGCCGCCGCTTGCGGCGCCCGCGCCCTGCCGCATCCGTCCCTGCGCCGGACCGGCCATGCCCTGTTGCAGCATCTGACCTAAAATCGCGCCCAAACTCATTGGATCGCCTCTCCCCAACGCGGCGCCCCCGATGCGACGCCCGGTTGTCGTTAACCACACGATACCGAACCGCGCCCGGAACGCCAGCGCGACGCGCGGCGCGGCGCGTCACGCGCCCTCGGCCGCCTCCAGCCGCGCGCTCTCCCACGCCAGCATCGCGCGCTTGACGCCGAGGCCCCAGTGATAGCCGCCGAGTTCTCCCGAGCCGCGCAGCGCGCGGTGGCAGGGGATCAGCCAGGCCACCGGGTTGCGGCCGACCGCCGTCCCCACCGCCCGCGCCGCGCCGGGCGCGCCGATGGCGCGCGCGATCTCGCCATAGGTGACGACATGGCCGGAGGGCACGGCCAGCAGCGCCTCCCACACCTTGATCTGGAACGGCGCGCCCAGCGGCGCCAGCGGCGCTTCTCCGCCGCCGCCGAACGCCGCGCGCACCCACGGCGCCAGACGCTCCGGCGCGTCGATATAGCTTGCTGCGGGCCAGCGGGCGCGCAGGTCGGCCATCGCGGCGTCCGCGCCGGTCTCCGCCGCGAACGCCAGCCCGCACAGGCCGCGCTCGGCGCCCATCGCCAGCGCCGGGCCGAACGGGCTGTCGAACCACCCCCACGCGATCTCCAGCCCTTCGCCGCGCCGGGCGTAGGCGCCGGGGGTCATCGCCTCCCACCGCACGAACAGATCGTGCAGCCGCCCCGGCGAGGACAGGCCCGCCGCAAACGTCGCATCCAGCACCGTGGCGCGCTCGGCCAGCAGGCGGCGGGCGTGGTCAAGCGTGAGGTATTGCAGATAGCGCTTTGGGCTGACGCC
>CAZRFB010000266.1:0-14062 GCA_964599185.1 uncultured Rhodobacterales bacterium
CGCCGTGCCCATGCCGCCAAGCTGGCTTTCAAGCCCGGTCATCAGCCGGTCGAACACGCCCGAGGCGCCGCCGTCGGCGTCGGGGGCCAGGCTGCGGATGGTGTCCACCACCGCCGGCACCGTGGTTGACAGGCCCCAGAACGTGCCGAGCAGTCCGAGAAAGATCAGCAGGTTGCCCAGATAGCGCAGCACGTCGCGCGCCTCATCCAGCCGTGTCGCCACCGAGTCGAGGATCGAGCGCGTCGAGGTGGCGCTCAGCGCCAGCCGTGCGCCGCGCTCGCGCAGCAGCGCCGAGACCGAGGCCATCAGGCGCGGCGGCGCGGCGAATTCGTGGCCCGCGCGGTCGGCGGCGAAGCCCTCGATCCAGCTTACCGAGGCGGTCAGCCGCAGCACGGCGGCGAAGCAGGCCACCACGCCGATCACGAACACGCCGAAGATAAGGCCGTTGAGGTAGGGGCTGGAGCGCACCACGCCCAGGATCGGCTCGCGCAGCAGCCAGCCCACCGCCGCCACCGCCGCCAGCGCGCCCAGCATCAGCACGATGTGGCGCACGGGTTGCGAAAACTCCACCGCCCGGTCCCGTCGCATCACCATCGGCCGTTCTCCGCGCTTGCCGCCCGCGCCGACATTATGCGCTGCGGCGCGCTCATGCGAGGGGTTCAGGCGCCGTGCTGCGCGGCGCGCAAAGCCGCGTGCAGCGTCTCGCTGATGTCGGCGTTGGCGGCCATCATCTGGCCGGTGAACAGCGGGTCGCTGTCGGCGCTGTCGAGATCGCGCAGGATGCCGCCGGCCTCGCGCACCATCAGCGCGCCGGCCGCCATGTCCCATAGCTTCAGCCCGCGCTCCCAGCAGCCGTCGAAGCGCCCCGCCGCGACATAGGCCAGATCCAGCGCGGCGGCGCCGTTGCGGCGCAGGCCCGCCACCATCGGCGCGACCTGCGCGGTCTCGCGCAGCCAGGCGGGCAGGTATTTCGAGCCGGAGCACGGCGCCCCGCAGCCGATCACGCACATCGCCATGTCGCGCCGCCCGGAGACGCGCAGGCGGCGGTCGTTGAGCCACGCGCCGCCGCCCTTTTCCGCCGTGAACATCTCGTCCTTGATCGGGTCATAGACCACGCCCGCGATCATCTCGCCCTTGCGCTCCAGCCCGATCGAGATCGCCCAGTGCGGCATGCCGTGCAGGAAGTTGGTGGTTCCGTCGAGCGGATCGACGATCCAGCGGTGCATTCCGTCGATGCTGTCGGCGGCGCCGCTCTCCTCGCCCAGCCAGCCATAGGCGGGGCGGGCGTGCATGAGGTCGGCGCGGATGGTCTCCTCGGCCTTGCGATCGGCGTTGGAGACGAAATCGCCCGCGCCCTTGAGCGAGACCTGAAGGTTCTCGACCTCGCCGAAATCGCGCACCAGCCGCCGGGCGGCCTTGCGCGCGGCGTTGATCATCACGGTGAGGTTGGGCGAGGCCATGGCCATCGGGGCGGTCTCCGGCGGGGCGGCGCGTCAGGCGCGCTCGACGTATTCCACGGTCTCGGTGTTGACGATGATGCGCTCGCCGGTTCCCACGAAGGGCGGCACCATCACCCGCACGCCGTTGTCGAGCACGGCGGGCTTGAAGCTGTTGGCGGCGGTCTGGCCCTTGACCACCGGCTCGGTCTCGGTGATCTCGCAGGTCACCTTGTCGGGCAGCGACACGCTCAGCGCCTCGTCCTCGAAATATTCCACCTGCACCGTCATCCCGTCCTGCAGGAACGGCCGCCGGTCGCCCAGGATGTCGGCGGGAAGCTCGATCTGCTCGAACGTCTCGCTGTCCATGAACACCAGCATCCCGTCGTTCTCGTACAGGAACTGCTGGTCCTTCTGGTCCAGCCGCACGCGCTCGACCTTGTCGGCGGAGCGGAACCGCTCGTTCAGCTTGCGCCCGTCGCGGATGTTCTTGAGCTCGACCTGCGCAAAGGCGCCGCCCTTGCCCGGCATCACATGCGCGGTCTTGACGGCGATCCAGAGGCCGCCGTCGTGCTGGATGATGTTGCCGGGGCGGATTTCGTTGCCGTTGATCTTGGCCATGGGGCGGTTTTTCCGGTTGTGACAAAGAGCATGGGCGCGCAGGCCCGCTGGCGGCAGGCTATAGCGGCGCGCGGGCGAGCGGGCAAGCGGGGGCGGCTATCGGCCGAAGGTTACAGCATTGGCGGCGCACGCCCCTGATGCGGCGCGCCGTCCTCCGCACCGGGAACGGTCACGGGCGGGCGGAGCGTTATCCGCAGAGACCCCGCCGCCCTCGCCGCGCCGCAGCGGCGGTCACCGCCCGAACAGCAGCGCGCCCTGCGGCGTCAGGTGGTCGGCGAAGGCGGCGCGGCCGATGGCGATCACCGGCGCGCCGTCGGCGTAGGAGGCCACCGCATAGGGCGCATAGTGGAACGTCAGCCCCGCCGCCCCGCCGCGGCCGTCCGGCGTCAGGGTGAAGTTGCTCAGGGCGCTCGGGTCGGGCGCGGTCGCCGCCGCCACCGCCTCGCGCCAGAAATCGGTGACCGCGCCGCCATACACCTGCGCCGCGATCGCCGCGCGCAGCGCCTGCGACAGCGCCTCAAGCCCCTGCGGCGTCACGAAGGCGTCGATGCCGACGAATCCGCCCGCCTGCGCGTCCCCCGCCTGCGCGTCCCAAGTGCGCGCCTCTATGCTCCGGTTTCCGTGGGCGCCGCCGGTGTAGAAATCCATCGTGCGCAGCACGCTCACATAGCGGTCGGAGACGAACGGCGTCTCGTCGGTCAGCGCAAGGGTGTAGGGGCGCGCGGGGTCGTCGTTGGCGGCGCCCCATTGCTTGAAGTCGCTGAGCGCCGCCTCGGCCTCGGCGCGCAGCGCGGCGTCGAGCGCGGGGTGCGCGGCGGGCGCCGCCGCGAAGGCGACGGTGGCGGCGTAGCCGGGGCCGTCGCCGTGCAGCGTCATCGGCTGCGCGGCGGCGTCCGCGGCCATCAGGGCGAGGGCGAGGGCGAGCGGTTTCAGGGCCATTGCGGTTTGCGCTTCTCCAGAAACGCCGCGACCCCCTCGGCGGTGTCGCGGTGCAGCATGTTCTCGGCCATCACCCGCCCGGTGTGGGCGTAGGCGGCGTCCAGCCCCATCTCGGCCTGCTCATAGAACGCCCGCTTGCCGACCCGCACGGCCGACGCCAGCTTGCCCGCCACGCTCAGCGCCAGCGCGCGCGTCTCGTCGGCCAGCGCCTCGGGCGCCGCCACGCGGTTGATCAGGCCCAGCCGCTCGGCCTTCGCGGCGTCGATGAACTGGCCGGTGGTCAGCATCTCGAACGCCGCCTTGGCGGGGATGTTGCGGGTCAGCGCCACCATCGGCGTCGAGCAGAACAGGCCGACGTTGACGCCGTTCACGCCGAAGCGGGCGTCCCGGTCCGCCACCGCCATGTCGCAAGACGCCACAAGCTGACAGCCCGCAGCGGTCGCCAGCCCCTGCACCTCGGCGATCACCGGCTGCGGCAGGCGGGTGAGCGACGTCATCATCCGCGCGCATTGCGCGAACAGCGCGGTGAAATAGCCGCGCCCCGCGTCCGGCGCCGCGCGCGCCGCCTGCATCTCGCGCAGATCGTGGCCCGCGCAGAACGCCCGGCCCGCGCCGCGCAGGATCACCGCGCGCACGTCGGCGTCGGTCGCCAGCGCGTCGAGCCGGGTCTGCAGCGCGGTCAGCAGCCCTTCGGACAGCGCGTTGAGCTGCGCAGGGCGGTTGAGCGTCAGCGTGGCGACGCCGTCCGCGTCCTCACGCAGCAGAACCTCGGTTTGCGGGCTTCCGTCGGCCATGCTCCGGCCCTTCCATGCGGCTGATCCTGACGCCATTATGATACGCAGAACAGGCTGTGAGGAAAAGCGATGTCGCCGCAACTGACCGTGCAGGAACTGACCCATTTCCTCGACGAGGTGTTCCCGCAGGTGCGCGGCCAGATGGTCATCGAGGCGGTGGGGCCGATGACCGCGCGGCTGCGCAAGCCGATCGGCGCGCATCATCTTCGCCCGGGCGGCACCGTCTCCGGCCCGTCGATGTTCACGCTGGCGGACTGCGCCTATTACGTCGCCACGCTGGCGATGATCGGGCGCGAGGCGCTGACGGTCACCACCTCGATGACGATCAATTTTCTCGCCAAACCCCCGGCGGCGGACCTGGTGTGCGAGGCGCGCATCCTGCGGCTGGGCCGGGTGCTGAGCGTCGGCGAGGCCACCATCTGGTCGGACGGGCGCAGCGACGGGCCGGTGGCGCATGCGGCGGTCACCTACGCCATTCCGCCGCGAAAGAACTGAGGTATCTGGATACCGCGCATCTAATGCTATTGTGAATGAAGGGAAAATCCGCGCACTGCCGGATTGACAAGGCTGCGCAAATCGCTAGAAGCCGCCTCAGCGACGCGCGGACACGCGCCAGAGAGTGGAACAGAGATGAAAACCTACAGCGCCCGACCGGCCGACATCGAGAAGAAGTGGGTCGTCATCGACGCGCGGGGCGTGGTGCTCGGGCGGCTCGCCTCGATCATCGCCATGCGCCTGCGCGGCAAGCACAAGCCGAGCTTTACGCCCCACATGGACATGGGCGACAACGTGATCGTGGTGAACGCCAAGGAAGTGCAGCTGACCGGCGCCAAGCGCGCCGACAAGGTGTATTACCGCCACACCGGCTATCCGGGCGGGATCAAGGGCGTGACCGCCGGCAAGGTGCTGGAGGGCAAGTTCCCCGAGCGCGTGGTCGAGAAGGCCGTGCAGCGCACGATGCCGGGCGGCCCGCTGACCCGCAAGCAACTGGGCAACCTGCGCGTCTATGGCGGGCCTGCGCATCCGCATGAGGCGCAGCAGCCCGAAGTGGTCGATGTGGCCGCGATGAACCCCAAGAACACCCGGAGCGCCTGAGCATGGCTGACGACATCCACACCCTCGACGCGCTCCAAGACGCCGTGACCGAGGCAGCCCCGGTCGTGCGCGAACCCAAGCGCGACGCGCTGGGCCGCTCCTACGCCACCGGCAAGCGCAAGAACGCCATCGCCCGCGTCTGGGTGAAGCCCGGCAAGGGCGCCGTCACCGTCAACGGCAAGGACATGAAGGCGTATTTCGCGCGCCCCGTGCTTCAGATGCTGATCGGTCAGGCGTTCACCGTCGCCAACACCGTCGGCCAGTTCGACGTGATGGCCACCGTCAAGGGCGGCGGCCTGTCGGGGCAGGCGGGCGCGGTGAAGCACGGCATCTCCAAGGCGCTGACGCTGTATGATCCGGCGCTGCGCCCCGCGCTCAAGGCGGCGGGTTTCCTGACCCGCGACAGCCGCGTGGTCGAGCGCAAGAAGTACGGCAAGGCCAAGGCGCGCCGCAGCTTCCAGTTCTCCAAGCGCTGAGCGGAGCGCCGCCGCAGCCCCGCCGCTGGCGGGCTGCGGTGGCGGCCCGGAACGTCGCGACCGCCCTGCAGGGCGCAAGGGCGGCCGTTATCTGTTCTGCCGCGCGTTGAAGCGTCGCAGCCGCGCGCCCGCCGAGGGCAGGCGGCGCCGCCCGCCTTCAATCCAGCTGATAGCCCGGCGTCGAGCGCGACAGCGCCACCTCGTCGGCGTCCATGTCCTCCGCGATCCCCTCGAACAGCGGCGTCGAGAGATAGCGCTCGCCAGTGTCGGGCAACATGCACAGGATCACCGTCCCTTCGGGCGCGGTCGCCGCAAGCTGCATCGAGATTGCGAAGGTCGATCCGCCGGAGATGCCGGTGAAAATACCCTCCTTCTGCGCCAGCGCCTTGGCCCACTTGATCCCGTCCGCGCCCGCGACCGGGATCAGGTCGTCATAGAGCGACTTGTCGATCGCCTCCTGCAACACAAGCGGGATGAAATCCGGTGTCCAGCCCTGGATCGGGTGCGGCTCGAACGCGGGGTGGCTGACGGCGGGCGCGCCGTCCGCAAGGCGCTGCTGCGCGTGACCGCTGGCGATCAGCTGCGCGTTGGCGGGTTCGCTGAGGATGATCTTCGTCTCGGGCCGCTCACGGCGCAGCACGCGGCCCACGCCGGTCACCGTGCCGCCGGTGCCGTAGCCGCTGACGAAATAATCCAGCCGCTCGCCTTTGAAATCGCTCAGGATCTCGCGCGCCGTGGTCGTCTCGTGGATCGCGGCGTTGGCCTCGGTCTCGAACTGATGCGCCAGAAACCAGCCGTTCGCCTCGGCCAGCTCGACCGCCTTGCGCACCATGCCGAGACCCTTTTGCGCGCGCGGCGTCAGCACGACTTTGGCGCCCAGCATCCGCATCAGCTTGCGTCGCTCGACCGAAAAGCTGTCGGCCATGGTCACCACCAGCGGATAGCCCCTGGCCGCGCACACCATCGCCAGCCCGATGCCGGTGTTGCCGCTGGTCGCCTCCACCACCGTCTGGCCGGGTTTCAGCGCGCCGCTGCGCTCCGCCGCCTCGATGATGCCGACGGCGAGCCGATCCTTGACCGATCCGCCGGGATTGAACGCCTCGGCCTTGACGTAGAGACGCACATGCGCGGGCGCCAGCGTGTTGACGCGGATGCACGGCGTGTCGCCGATGGTGTCGAGCACGCTGTCATACAGGCGGCCGCGACCTGCGGTCGCGCGGATTCCGGTTTCCGAATTCATTTCTCACCCCCCTCGCCATGGATGCGTTAAGGTTTAGCATGGCACGCGCGATTGAACTAACGTCATTGGCGCAGAATGTCTGACGCCGCGCCCGGCGGCTGGAGAAGGTGATGGCCGCGACTGCGGACAAACCCGTTGAGCGACGCTTGGCGGCGGTCCTGATGGCGGACGTCGCGGGCTATTCGCGTCTGATGGGACTGGACGAGACCGCCACGCTTGAGGCGCTCAAGCGGCTGCGCCGGTCCGTCGTCACGCCGCAGGTCGCCGGACATCGCGGCCGCATCGTCAAGGTGATGGGCGACGGCGTCATCGTGGTCTTTTCCAGCGTCGTTGACGCGGTGAACTGCGCCGTCGCCATTCAGCAGGCGCTCGCCGCGCTGAACGCCGAAGGCGCCGCAGAGTCCCCGCCCGACCCGCGCATCGCGCTGCGCATCGGCGTCAACCTGTGCGAGGTGATCGTCGAGGGCGGCGACGTTTATGGCGACGGCGTCAATGTCGCCGCCCGCCTTCAGGCGTTCTGCGCGCCGGGCGGCGTCGCGCTGAGCGCAGCGGCCCATGAGCACGTCGTCGGCAAGGTCGCCATCGCCTTCGCCGATGCGGGCGCGCAGAACTTCAAGAACATCGCCCAGCCGGTGCGGGTGTTCCGCTGGCCGGTCGAGGGCGATCACCGCGCGCCGGACCGCGCCGACGCGCGCCCGCCGCCGCCGTTGCCCGACAAGCCCTCGGTCGCGGTGCTGCCGTTCGACAACATGTCCGGCGACCCCGAACAGGAGTATCTCGCCGAGGGCGTGGTGGAATCGCTGACGGCCGCGCTGTCGCGCATCCGTTCGTTCTTCGTGATCGCGCGAAATTCGGCCTGCTGCTACAAGGGCGCGCCGCGCAACGTGTCCGAGATCGGGCGGGAGCTTGGCGTCGCCTACCTGCTCGAAGGCTCGGTTCAGCGCGCGGGCGGGCGCGTGCGCGTCACCGTGCAGTTGATCGAGACCGCAGGCGGCGCGCATCTGTGGGCCGAGAAATACGACGGCGCGATCAACGAGATCTTCGAGATTCAAGACCGGCTCTCGGAGGCGGTGGCAGGCGCCATGCAGCCGTCGATCCGGCTGGCCGAAATTGCGCGCGTCATGCGCAAGCCGCCGCAGGACCTCGGCGCTTATGACTACGCCATGCGGGCGATGCGCCATGTCTGGACGCTGGAGAAGGACCAGGTGGCGCGCGCGCTGGAACTGCTGGAGAACGCGCTGGCGCTGGACCCCGACTATCCGCTGGCGCTGGCGCTGGCGGGGTGGGCCTGGGCGCAGCGCGCGGTCTATGCTTGGGTCGATGACATCGCGGACGCGCGGGCGCACGCGGTGCGGCTGGCCGAGCGGGCGGTCGATCTGTCGTCCGAGGATCCGCTGATCCTCGCGATTCTCGGCGCGGTTCACACGCTGGCGCGCAATCACGGAACCGCGCGCGTGCTGCTTGAGCGCGCCGTCGCGATCGATCCGAACGCGGCCTGGGCCTGCAATCGCCTCGGTTGGCTGGAGGTCTACAGGGACAGGCCCGGGTCGGCGGACGCGCATTTCGAGCGGTCGATGCGCCTCAGCCCGCTCGATCCGCTGAACTTCAACAATTATGTCGGCATGGCCAGCGCGCGCCAGATCGCCGGGGACTTCAGCGCCGCCGCGGACCTTTTCCAGCGTGCGCTTGGCGAACGGCCCAGCGCGCTATGGATCTATCGCAACCTCGCCCCCGCGTTGCTGGCCGCAGGGCGCCGCGACGAGGCCGAGGCGGCGGGCGCGGTGATGAAGGCGGCCTATCCCGACCTCACCATTCGCCGCTTCAAGGAGGCGATGCTGTTCACGCCCGCGACGCTCGAAAGCATCGCCGCACATCTGCGCGCGCTGGGCGTGCCGGAGGTTTGAGGGGCCGCCCGTTCACCCCGACGCGGCGCGTTGAAGCCGGTTCAGAACGTCGCGACCGCCAGATAGGCCGCGCAGGCCGCAACCAGCAGCCCCATCGCCGCGTTGAAGCCGCGCAGCCGCGCCTCGGTCGAGAGCAGCCGCCGCAGCGCCGCGCCGAAACCGGCCCAGGAATGCGCCGAGCCCAGCCCGCTGAGCACGAACACGCCCGCGCAGATCGCCGCCTCGCGCACCGGCGCCGCGCCGCTGACGAACGCCGCCGCCGTTGAGACCGCCATCGCCCAGGCTTTCGGGTTCACCCACTGGAACGCGGCCGCCTCGAGGAAGCTGAACGGCCGCGCCCGCCTCCCCGCGCGCGCCCGGCCCGCCGAGCCGATTCGCCACGCCAGCCACATGAGCAGCGCGACGCCCGCCCAGCGCAGCCCCTCGCGCAGCGCCGCGTTGCGCTGGAACGCCTCGCCCAGGCCCAGCGCCAGGATGAACAGCATCAGCGGAAAGCCCAGCGCCACGCCGAAGGCGTGCGGCCAGGTCGCGCGCCAGCCGAAAGTGGCGCCGGAATTGGCGAGCATGATGTTGTTCGGCCCCGGCGTCCAGGTCGATGCGACCGCCAGCGTCGCCAGCGCCAGAAGCAGTTCCGCGTTCATCGCCGCCCTCAGCCCGCCAGCGCGGCGAGGATGCGCGCCCAGCTGCGCATCCCCTTGCGGAAGCTTTCGAGGTCATACTTCTCATTGGGGCTGTGGATGCGGTCGTCGTCCAGCGCGAAGCCGGCCAGGATCACGTCCATGCCCAGCGCGTCCTTGAACTCGCGCGTCACCGGGATCGAGCCGCCCGAGCCGGTGAACGCCGCCTCGCGCCCCCATTCGCGGCTGAGCGCCTGACGCGCCTGCTCAAACGCTGGCGCGGCGGTGTCGAAGGTGGTGGCGCGGCCCGAGCCGTGCTCGATGAACGCCACCGAGCAATCGGCGGGCAGGCGCGCGCGCACGAAGGCGCGGAACGCGGCGCGGACTTTGTGCGGGTCCTGCTCGAACACCAGCCGGAACGACACCTTGGCCGAGGCTTTCGAAGGGATCACCGTCTTGAAGCCCGCGCCCTGGTAGCCGCCGCCCATGCCGTTGATCTCCGCCGTAGGGCGCGACCACACCATCTCCAGCGCGCTGCGGCCCTGCTCGCCCGCCGGAACCGACAGGCCCACCGCGCCCAGGAACGCGCTGGCGTCGAAATCCAGCGCCGCCCATTGCGCGCGCAAGGCCTCGGGCAACTCCGGCACGCCGTCGTAGAAGCCAGGGATCGCCACCGCGCCGTGTTCGTCGTGCAGGTCGGCCAGAATCCGCACCAGCACATGGTTGGGGTTGGCGGCGGCCGAGCCGTACATGCCCGAGTGCAGGTCGCGGCTGGCGGCGGTGATCACGATCTCCTCGCCGCACAGGCCGCGCAGCATGGTGGTGATCGCCGGGGTGTGCGGATCGAACATGCCGGTGTCGCAGATCAGCCCGATGTCGGCGCGCAATTCGTCGGCGTTGGCCTGCATGAACGGCGGCAGGTGCTTGCCGCCCGATTCCTCCTCGCCCTCGATCAGCAGCGACACGCCGATGGGCAGCGCGCCGGTCACCGCCTTCCACGCCCGGCACGCCTCGATGAAGGTCATCACCTGGCCCTTGTCGTCGGAGGCGCCGCGGGCGCGGATCTCCTTTAAGCCGTCGGCGCGGGTGATCAGCGCGGGGGCGAAGGGGTCGCTTTCCCACAAGTCCAGCGGATCGACCGGCTGCACGTCGTAATGGCCGTAGAACAGCGCCGAGGGGCCGGCGGCGGCGCGGTCGTGCGCCACCACGATCGGGTGGCCGTTGGTGGGCCGCACGCCGGCGTCAAAGCCGATGCCGCGCAGGTCGGCGGCGAGCCATTCCGCGGCGGCGCGGCACTCGGCGGCGTAGGCCGGGTCGGTCGAGATCGAAGGGATGCGCAGCAGCGTGAACAGCCGCGCCAGCGCGGGTTCGGCTTGCGCGTCGAGGTGGGCGAGGACGGCGTCGAGGTGGGACATGGGGCGTGCTCCGGGGTCGGGGTTGCGCGCACCCTATCAGCGGCGGCCGCCCTTGCGCTAGCCGCGCGCGATCCAGCCGCCGCCCAGCACCCGCGCGCCGTCGTAGAACACGCAGGCCTGACCCGGCGCCACGCCTTCCTCCGGCGTCTCCAGCACCACCGTCGCCGTGTCCGCGCCCTCGGGGAGCACGCGGGCGGGGGCGGGGGGCCTTGTCGAACGCACCCGCGCCTGCGCGCGCCAGCCGCCCGGCGGCGCGTCGGCGAAGGCGCCGTCGCCCAGCCAGTTGACCTCCGCCACCCGCAGCCGCGCAACGCCCAGCGCCGCGCGCGGGCCGACGATCACCCGGCGGCTCTCCGGCTCAAGCCGCAGCACATGCAGCGGATCGCCGCCGCCAAGGTTCAGGCCGCGCCGCTGGCCGACGGTGTAGTGGATCACGCCGCGATGCGCGCCCAGCACGCGCCCGTCGAGATGCACGATCTCGCCCGGCTCGGCGGCGCCGGGGCGCAGCTTCTCGATCACCGCCGCATAGCCGCCCTGGGGCACGAAGCAGATGTCCTGGCTGTCGGGCTTGTCGGCCACGTCGAGGCCGAAACCGGCGGCCATGGCGCGGGTCTCGGCCTTGGTCGCGACGCCGCCCAGCGGAAAGCGCAGGTAGCCGAGCTGTTCGGGGGTGGTGGCGAACAGGAAATAGCTCTGGTCGCGGGCGGGGTCGGCGGCCTGATGCAATTCCGGGCCGCGCGCGCCGATGATTCGCCGCACATAGTGCCCGGTGGCCAGACAATCGGCGCCAAGCTCGCGCGCTGTGGCAAGAAGGTCACGAAATTTCACGCGCTGATTGCAGCGCACGCAGGGCACCGGGGTTGCGCCCGCAAGATACTGGTCGGCGAAATCGTCGATCACGCTTTCGCGAAAACGGCTCTCGTAGTCGAGAACATAATGCGGAAAACCCATCCGCGCCGCCACCGCGCGCGCGTCGTGGATGTCGCGCCCGGCGCAGCAGGCGCCCTTGCGGCCCAGCGCCGCGCCGTGGTCGTAGAGCTGCAGCGTGACGCCGATCACGTCGAAACCCTCGCGCGCCAGCATCGCCGCCACCACCGAGCTGTCCACGCCGCCGGACATGGCGACGACCACGCGGGTGTCTGCGGCGGGCCGGTCGAAGCCGAGCGCGTTGAGGGCGGTCACAGGGGGCGTCACAGAGGGCGTCATGGTGGTCATATTCCGCTAACTAGCGGTTGTTCACGCCATTTTAAAGCCGCAGCGTCAGCTTCTCGGCCATGTTTCGGTGTGAGCTGGCGTGGAGTTCCGATGAGCAACCCTGATGGCGGCCCCCGCAGTTTCGAGCGGGCGAAGGCGACTTTGGCGGACCTGCCGCCGCGCGACACCAAGCGATGGGTGGCCAGCCGCAAGGCCGCCGTGGTGGCGGCGGTGCGCGAGGGGGTGCTGACGCCCGAGGACGCCTGCGCGCGCTACTCCCTGACGCGCGAGGAGCTGGACAGCTGGCGCATCGCGCTCGACGAACACGGCGTCGGCGCGCTGCGGGCGACCCGGATCCAGCTCTACCGTACAACCTGAACGCGAGTTAATGGCGTTCACTCGCCATTCACGGTAATTTTTCATTTACCAATTGGCCGTTAAGGTGTCTCATGTTTGAAACCATGAGAGCCAAGGGGGATCCATGCGAGTCCTGTTGATCGAAGACGATCCTTCGACCGCTCGCAGCATCGAAACCATGCTGCGCAAGGCCAACTTCAACGTCTATGCGACCGACCTTGGCGAGGAAGGCATCGACCTCGCCAAGCTCTACGACTACGATCTGATCATCCTCGACCTCAATCTGCCCGACATGTCGGGATACGACGTGCTGCGCAAGCTGAGGCTTGGCAAGATCGAGACGCCGACGCTGATATTGTCCGGGCTGGACGATATGGAGAACAAGGTGAAGGGTTTCGGCTTCGGCGCCGACGATTATCTCACCAAGCCGTTCAACCGCGAGGAGCTGGTGGCGCGCATCCACGCCATCGTGCGCCGCTCAAAGGGCCACGCCCAGTCGGTGATCCAGACCGGCGAGGTGCGGGTGAACCTCGACGCCAAGACGGTCGAGGTCGGCGGCCAGCCGGTGCATCTGACCGGCAAGGAATATCAGATGCTTGAGCTGCTTTCCTTGCGCAAGGGCACCACGCTGACCAAGGAGATGTTTCTCAACCATCTCTATGGCGGCATGGATGAGCCGGAGCTCAAGATCATCGACGTGTTCATCTGCAAGCTGCGCAAGAAGCTGAGCCAGGCGACCGGCGGCGACAACCATATCGAAACCGTCTGGGGCCGCGGCTATGTGCTGCGCGATCCGGCGCCCGCGATCAGCGACGCGCCGCGCCGCGCGGTGGGCTGAGCGCCGCGCCAAGGCTTTGGGGCGCGGGCGGCGCTTGACCGCGCTGCGGCGCCGACGCAGTTTCCGCCCGGTTGATCGGGCGGAGACACGACCATGGACGCGCAGGCTGATCCGGGCGGCATGACGCGCGCAGAGGCCGCCGAGGCGCTGGCGCGGCTGGGGGCCGAGATCGCCCGCCACGACATCGCCTATCACCAGCAGGACGCGCCGGAGATCTCCGACGCCGATTATGACGCGCTGAAGCGCGAACAGGCGCGGCTGGCGGCGCTTTTCCCCGACCTCGCCCCGGCGCCGCGCGTCGGCGCCGCGCCCGCCGCAGGCTTCGCCAAGGTGCGCCATCGCGTGGCGATGCTGTCGCTGGGCAACGCCTTTTCCCCCGACGACGTGCGCGCCTTCGATGAACAGGTGCGCCGGTTCCTCAACCTCTCCGCCGACGCGCCGCTGGCTTACGTCGCCGAACCCAAGATCGACGGGCTGTCGCTGTCGCTGCGCTACGCGCGCGGCGCGCTGGTCGAGGCCGCCACCCGCGGCGACGGCGAGACCGGCGAGAACGTCACCGCCAACGCCCGCGCCGTGGCCGACATCCCAGCCCTGTTGACCGATGCGCCCGAGGTGCTGGAGGTGCGCGGCGAGGTCTATATGACCCACGCCGATTTCGCCGCGCTGAACGCCCGCCAGCAGGCCGAAGGCGCGAAACCCTTCGCCAACCCGCGCAACGCCGCCGCAGGCTCGCTGCGCCAGCTTGACCCGGGCGTGACCGCCGCCCGGCCCTTGCGCTTTTTCGCCTATGGCTGGGGCGAGGTCTCCGGGCCGCTGGGCGCGACGCAGTGGGAGGCGCTGGCGGCGCTGGGGCGTTTTGGCTTTGCGGTGAACCCCGACGCCCGCCGCTGTGACGGGGTGGCGGCGCTGCTGGCGGCCCACGCCGATCTGGCGGCGCGGCGCGCATCGCTCGGCTACGACATCGACGGCGTGGTTTACAAGGTGGACGATCTGGCCTTGCAGCGGCGCCTGGGCTTTCGCGCCGCGACGCCGCGCTGGGCGATCGCGCACAAGTTCTCCGCCGAGATCGCGACCACGGTGCTGGAGAAGATCGAGATTCAGGTGGGCCGCACCGGCGCGCTCAGCCCCGTCGCAAG
>CAZRFB010000267.1:0-4222 GCA_964599185.1 uncultured Rhodobacterales bacterium
TCGGAGGGCGGGTTCTTGCCGGCGGGAATGGCGTCGAGGTTCATCGCGGGTGTTCTCCTGAAAAAATGGCGCAACGTGCGCGAGAGCCCCTATCACGCAGGCGCCGCGCAGGCAAAGAGGATCAGACGCCGCGCCTGCGCGCCGCCTTGCGAACCGCGAAGATGTTGAGCGCGTTGCCGCCCAGAATCAGCGCAGCGCCGACAAACAGCGCCGCCGTCAGCGGCTCGGCGTAGAGCGCCATGCCGATCAGCGCGATCACCGGCAGGCGCGCGAACTCCATCGGCGCCACCACCGAGACGTCGGCCAGCGAGAGCGCCCGCGTCAGGCAATAATGCGCGCTCAGGCCCAGCAGCCCGATCAGCAGCACCCAGGGGCCCAGCGTGGCGGAGGGCAGGGCGATTCCGCCCGGCGCCGCCGTGAGCAACCCCATCGCCATCTGGCTCGTCGTCATCCAGAACACCACGCACAGCGTGCTGTCGCGCGCCGACAGCTTGCGCGTGAGGATGTTGGTCAGCGCAAAGCCCAGCGCCGCCGTCAGCCCCGCCGCGTGGCCCCATTCCAGCGGCGCAACGCCGGGCTGCGCGATCACCAGCACGCCCAGAAAGCCCAGGGCGGCCGCCGCCAGCTTGACCGCCGTCAGCCGCTCGCCCAGCAGCAGCGGCGCCAGCAGCGCCACCCACAGCGGATTGGTGAACTCCAGCGCCACAAGCTGCGCCAGCGGGATGGTGGCGACGCCGTAGAACCACAGGTTCTGTCCGGCGAAATGCGCCACGTTGCGCACCGCGTGCAGGCCGGGCCGCGCGGTGCGCGCGCCGCGCCAGCCCTCGAAACGCAGCAGCGCCGCCAGCACCAGCGGAAAACCGACGGCGGAGCGGTAGAACATGATCTCGAAGGTGTCGAGTTCGGCCGACAGCTCCCGCCCCGCCACCGCCATCAGCGCGAACGAGGCGATGGCCCCCGCCACCCAGGCCGCGGCGGCCAGCGGCTGCGATGCGCGCAGGGCGGCTGTCACCGAGAAAGCTTCATCGTGCGCGCGTCATTGCGCGGCGGGCAGGCGGCAGCACCCCGAGCGCAGCGCCAGCGCATCCTCGCCCGGCGCGATCAGGTCGAGCGTCCAGGCGTCGGTGCGGTCTGACATGCCGTCCGAGCACGCCTGCGGCCGCAGCACCGCGATCAGCGTGTCGAGCCGCAGCGCCAGCGGCCAGCGCGCCGCGCCTTGCGCCGTCGCCGCCGCCACGGGGGTCAGCGGCGTCGCGCTCTCGCCCATCTGCTCCAGCGCCACGCCGTCGGCGGTGAAGCGCAGCGCCCAGAACGGCTCAACGCCCGCGCAGACCAGCCCGAGCGGCGCATCGGCGTAAGGCGCGCGGTCGATCTCCACCGGGGTCAGCGCGTCCACCGCCACCCAGCCGTCGCCCTCGCCAAAGCCGATCCGCGCCCAGGCGCCGCTGGCGTCGCGCGCAATCGTCTCAAGCGGCGCCGCGCCCGGCGCCAGCGCGCCGATGGTCTCGCCGCCCGGCGCTGCGCGCACCGCAAGCGGATGGGCGGGCGCGGCATAATAGGCGGGCGCCTGCTGCGCGGCGGCGGCTCCTGCTGCGGCGCTGGCGATGAGGCTGAGCAATGCGGCGTGAAATATCTGCATGACGCGGTTCTAATAAGTTCCGGACGGCCGATCCAGAGCATTCTTCAGGCGCCTCGGCGCCGCCGAAAGGCGATCTGTTCAGCAGCGAAAATGTCGCGTCGGGCGCGGATCACGGCGAAAGCGCGACCGGCTGACCGGTCTCTCGGGAGCGCGTCGCCGCGTCGGCGAGCATCTGCGCCCGCAGGCCGTCCGCGATCCCCGGCTCCGGCGCGGCGCCCGATGAAACCGCCGCCACGAACGCGCGCATCTCCGCCAGATAGGCCGCCGCATACCGCTCAAGAAAGAAAGCTTGCGCGGGCGCGCGGGTGAAGCCTGCGCCGGTCGCCAGCTCCAGCGTGGTCTCAAGCTGGTTCTCGGCGCGCAGCATGCCCTTTGCGCCATGCGCCTCGATTCGCTGGTCATAACCATAGGCGGCGCGGCGCGAATTCGAGATCTGGCAGATGCGCCCCGAGGCCGTGGTCAGGATCACCGCCGCCGTATCGACATCGCCAGCGGCGCCGATGGCCGGATCGACCAGCGCCGATCCCACGGCGTGCAGGCGCGCGAACTCCTCGCCCATCAGGAACCGCGCCATGTCGAAATCATGAATCATCATGTCGCGAAACAGGCCGCCGGAGCGCGCGATATAGCTGAGCGGCGGCGGCGCCGGATCGCGCGAGGTGATCGTCAGCATCTCCAGCGCGCCGATCTCGCCCGCCGCGATCCGCTGGCGCAGCGCGGCGAAGTTGGGGTCGAAACGGCGGTTGAAGCCGGTCATGAACGCCACGCCCGCCGCCCCGACGATGTCGATGCAGGCGCGGATGGTGGCGACCGACATATCGACCGGCTTTTCGCAGAAGATCGCCTTGCCGCCAGCCGCCGCGCCCCGGATCAGGTCGAAATGGGTGTCGGTGGGCGTGCCGATGATCACCGCGTCCACGTCGTCGGCGGCCAGGATCTCCGCCGCCGGGCGCGCCTCGGCCCCGGTGGCCGACGCCAGCGCCGCCGCCGCGTCGGGCAGGGCGTCGGCGACCGCGACGATCCGCGCGTCCGCCATCGCCGCGACGCTGCGCGCGTGGACCTGTCCGATCCGTCCGCAGCCCAGCAGGCCGATTCTCAGCATCGCTCACGCCCTCCCTGACGCGCCAAGGCCCCGGATGACCGCGCGCGCCGCGTCGAACACGGGGTCATGCGTCCGGCTCAGGATCGCCACCCGGTCGAAAACCTCCCGGTCGCCGGCCAGCGTTTGGCGCAGCGCGGCGCCGAACGCCATGCGCAGTTCGGTGCCGATGTTGACCTTGCAGACCGAGGTCGCCGCCAGCGCCGCGCGCTGCTCTGGCGGCACGCCGGAGCCGCCGTGGATCACCAGCGGCAGAGCCGTCACCGCCTCGATCGCGCGCAGCCGCGCCATGTCGAGACCCGCGCCATGGCTGGTCTGCAGATGCACGTTGCCGACCGAGACCGCCATCGCATCCACGCAGCTGTCGCGCGCGAAGATCGCCGCTTCCTGCGGGTCGGTCCCGTCCGACGCCGCGCCGCCCGCGTAGCCGACAAAGCCGATCTCACCCTCGCAACCTGCGCCTGCGGCGTGCGCCAGCGCCGCGACCGCCGCCGTCTCGTCGATATTCTGCGCCAGCGGCTTGCGCGAGCCGTCATACATCACCGACGTGAACCCGGCGTCGAGCGCCTCGCGGCATTCCTGCACGGTGTAGCCATGGTCCAGATGCGCGACCACCGGCGCATCGACGCTTGCCGCGAGCGCGCGCATCATCGCGCCCAGCACCGCCAGCGGCGTATGCGCGCGGCACGACGGGCCCGCCTGCAAGATCACCGGCGCGCGCTCGGCCTGCGCGGCCATCGCATAGGCGCGCATGTCCTCCCACCCCAGGCACACGAGGCCCGGCACGGCGTAGCCGCCCGCCAGCGCGGGGCGCAGCACCGCCGCCAGAGTCGCCAGCGTCATTTGAACTTCGCCACCATGTCCATGATGCCGGGGATGGTGTGCAGCTGCGCGGCGTGGGTGGGCTGGAAGAACTGCCGCAGGCTGCGCTGGCTGAGGCCGCCCAGGATGGTGAAATAATACATCTCATAGCCCGGCAGCACGCAGCAGGGGTGATAGCCCTTGTCGATCAGCACCGTTGAGCCGTTGACGATGTGATAGGCGTCGCCCGGTTCATTATCGATGCGCTGCAGCATCTGCATCCCCGAGCCATAGTCGGGCCGGAAGCGGAAGTTATAGCATTCGTCGTGCCGCGTCTCCTCCATCTCCCCGGCCACCCGGCGGTCGGTGTCGTGCTTGTGGCTGGGAAAACCCGACCAGCCGCCCGCGCCCACGGTGTAAAGTTCGCTGACCAGCAGCCGCCCCACCCGGTCGCGATGCGCCGCACCCAGTATGTGCTTGATCTTGCGATGCGTCTTGGTGTCGTCCGAGCCGTATTGCACGCGGTCGAGATCGCCCGCCCGCACCGCAAAGGGACGCCGCGTTTCGGCGAAGCGTGCGCCGGCAATGAAGGTCTCGGTATCGGTCAGGGCGTTGATGAGTGCGGGGACGCCGGTGGGAACATAGACGCCCGCGGGCTCGCCGTCCCACACGCCCACGTCTCG
>CAZRFB010000268.1:0-1896 GCA_964599185.1 uncultured Rhodobacterales bacterium
GCCGACCGACCCCTTGGCTGGAGCGCCGCGATGGTTTTAACATTCAGCCATGAGCCGGTCGTCCTCCGCCCTGATCGCCGCGATCGCCGCCGCGCCCGATGGCGCGGCGCGCGCCCGGCTGCTGCATGACGGCGCGCGGGCGTTGCTTGCCGACCCGGCGGCGGTCAGCCTGGTCGCCGCCGCGGCGGCCGCCGCCGATGAGGGCGACGACACGGAAGCCGCTGCGCACCTGCTCTCGCGTGCGCTCGACGAGGCGCGGATGGCCCTGGAGAATGGCGCGCCCGAGGGCGCGGCGCTGCTCGAGAGCGTCGCTGCGTCGCTCTCGGCGCGCGACGCCGCCGCGCCTTTCGCGCCGAGCGTGCGCATGCGCCTCGCCCAGAGCTACGCCCGCGCGGGCCTTGCGCCGCCCTCCTTCGCGCTGCTGACGCCCGAGACCATGGACGCGACAGCCGCCGACCTCGCCGCATTCGATGGTGCGCCCGACATCGGCGCGGCGCTCGACAAGGTGATCCGGGACTTCGGCGACGAGCCGCTGCAGGTGCACACAGCGCTCGGCGAGGTGTTCGCCGGCCTGCCGCCGGAGCCCGGCGCCATGCTTGCGGCGATGACCATCGCGCGGCCCGGCGCGATCGAGGCGCGGCTGGGGCTTTACTGGCTGCTCGACCAGCGTCCCGCGTTCCGCCTCGCCGCGGCGACGGCGTTGCTGCAGCGGGCGGAGGCCGGCGCGCTGCCCCCGGACGTCGCCGCGCTGCTGCCCGCGATCCGCAAGTGGCTGCCGCAGGAGCCCGCCCGAGACGCGCTGGACGCCGCGATCCGGCGGCTGATGCGCGACGGCGCGGCGCGCGCCGATAGCCCGGCGCCCACCATCCACCGCGCTGCGGCGAGCCTTCCCGATGGGGCCGGCGCGCAGAGCCTGATCGCCGCCGTGCAGGCTGGCGGGCGGCGCGGCGTCGCGATGGCGATGCTCAAGCAGGGGCACGGCGTGAAGGACGCCTTCGTGATCCCCTGCGCCAGCGCGACCGAGCAGAAGCGGATTCTCGCCCGCGTTCTGGGCGAGATCGAGACCATCGACATCGCGCCCGGCGCCCTCGCCGAGGCGCTGGCGCGGGGCCTTGGCGAAGGGATCGCCCTCGGCGCGCCGCCGGCGCCCGGGCTTGTCGACATGATCGCGTTCTGGGGCGCGGACGCGCTGGTCCCCGCGCCGTCGGACGCCGGGGCGATCCTCGCCGCCATCGGCGCGGCCGAGGCGCTCGACCGCCTGTCGCCCGCCAAGCGCGCCGGCCTGATCGAGGCGAGCGGCGAATGGGTGGAGCGGTTCGAGCAGAGCGACGCGTGGTTCGAGGACACCGGCCCGCTGCGCGCCGCCATCGCCCGCGCCCGCACCGAGCGGGGCTGCGAGACCGCCGTCTGGAGGCATCTGGAAACCCGCCGGGCGTGGTGGGCGCGGCAGTTCGCGGTGTCGGCGGCGACGCTGAAGGCGCAGACCAAGCCCGAGCCGGGGCTGTGGCTCTCCTTCGCCGCCGTGGCGCAGGCGCTGCTCGACCAGCGGCCGCTGAAGAAGCTCCCGATCATGGCCGAGATCATGGAGATGACGCTGGAGGCGTTTTACGCGCGGGAGGGCGGCCCGGCGCCAAGGCCAATGGTCGGCCTGCCGCCGGCGCCGCATCCCGAGGCGCATGGTGAACTCAGCCATCTTTTCTCGCAGTCGGGCATGAGCGAGCCCTACCTGCAGGGCTACCTCACCGCGCTCGCCATCAGCCCGAGCGCGCCGCCGCCGCAAGCCTGGCTCGGCCCGCTGCTTGGGGCCATCGCGTTGCCTGACGAGGACGCGCTAAACCGTCTGCTCGACCTGATCATGATGCGCGCCAACCGGATCAATGACGACGCGGCCGATGC
>CAZRFB010000269.1:0-5177 GCA_964599185.1 uncultured Rhodobacterales bacterium
GCGCATGGTGGCGTCGGGCGCCTTGGCGTCGAGCGCGGCGGCGGCGCGCCATGTCATCAGGCGGGCGGCCTCCAGCCTGGTCGCCATGTCGGCCAGCTTGAACTGCACCGCCTGCAGCGCGCTCAGCGGCTTGCCGAAGGCGATGCGCTCGCGCGTGTGCGCCAGCGCCGCGTCCAGCGCCCAGGCGGCCCCGCCCAGCGAGCAGGCGGCGATGTTGACCCGCCCGCCGTCGAGCCCCTGCATCGCATAGCGGAACCCGTCGCCCTCCGGCCCCAGCCGGTTCTCCACCGGCACGCGGCAGTCCTCGAAGGTGACGGTGGCGGTCGGCTGGCTGTTCCAGCCCATCTTGCGCTCATGCTTGCCGAAGCTCAGGCCCGGCGTTCCCTTCTCCACGAAGATGCACGACACGCCCCGCGGCCCCTCGCCACCGGTGCGGCACATCACCGCGTAGAGGTCCGAGGCCCCGGCGCCGGAGATGAACGCCTTGGTTCCGTTGAGCACATAGTGACGGTTCCCGTCCGCCCGCGCCGTGGTGCGCAGCGCGGCGGCGTCGGAGCCCGAGCCGGGCTCGGTCAGGCAATAGCTGGCGACGAGATCCATGGCGCAGAGCTTCGGCAGCCAACGCGCGCGCTGCTCGGCGTCGCCGAAGCGGTCCACCACCCACGCCACCATGTTGTGGATGGTCATGAACGCGGCGGTCGAGACGCAGCCCTTCGCCAGCCCTTCGAAAATCAGCGCGCCGTCGAGCCGCCCCAGCCCTGAGCCGCCGTGCTCGGGATCGACGAACACCCCCGCCAGCCCCAGCCCGGCGAGGTCGCGCATCACGTCGAGCGGGAAATGCGCGTCGCGGTCCCATGCGCCGGTGTGGGGCGCCAGCTTTTCCGCCGCGAAGGCGTCCACCATCTCCACGATCTGCGCCTGCTCGTCGCTCAAGCCGAAATCCATGCCCGCTCTCCCCCGTCGCCGCGCCGTTGTTCCCGGCGGCCATGCGCAGCATGGCGCATCGACAGCGCGGTGAAAACGCCGTTTTATGGCGCCGCCAGAGGAGAGCCGCCGATGTCGATCATCCCCGCCGCCTATCCCGCGACCCGCCCCCGCCGCCTGCGTCAGGCCCCGTGGACGCGGCGCATGGTGCGCGAAACCACGCTGACGGCGGATGACCTGATCTGGCCGATCTTCGTGATCGAGGGCCACGACCACGCCGAGCCGGTGCCCTCGATGCCCGGTGTCGAGCGGCTGACCATCGACCGCGCGGTGCGCGCGGCGGAGACGGCGGCGACGCTGGGGATTCCGGCCATCGAGATCTTTCCCAACACCCACGAGCGCCTCAAGACCTCCACCTGCGAGGAGGCGTGGAACCCCGAAAATCTGGTGTGCCGCGCCACCCGCGCCATCAAGGCCGCCGTCCCGGAACTGGGGGTGATGCTCGACGTGGCGCTCGACCCCTACAACGCCGACGGCCACGACGGGCTGGTGATCGACGGCAAGGTGGCCAACGATCCCTCGCTGGAGTGTCTGGTGCGCCAGACGCTGGCGCAGGCGGAGGCGGGCGCCGACATCCTCGGCCCCTCCGACATGATGGACGGCCGCGTCGGCGCCATGCGCGGCGCGCTGGAGGGCGCAGGCTTTCACGACGTGCTGATCATGTCCTACGCCGCCAAATACGCCTCATGCTTCTTCTCGCCGTTCCGCGACGCGGTGGGCTCGGGGGGCGCGCTGAAGGGCGACAAGAAGACCTATCAGATGGACCCCGGCAACACCGACGAGGCGCTGCGCGAAACCGCGATGGATCTGGCCGAAGGCGCCGACATGGTGATGGTCAAGCCCGGCCTGCCCTATCTCGACATCATCCGCCGGGTGAAGCAGGAATTCGCCTGCCCGGTGTTCGCCTACAACGTCTCGGGCGAATACGCGATGATCAAGGCGGCGGCGCAGAACGGTTGGCTCGACGGCGAGCGGGCGATGATGGAGAGCCTGCAGGCGTTCAAGCGGGCGGGCTGCGACGGGGTGCTGACGTATTTCGCGCCGGAGGCGGCGCGGGCGCTGCGCGGGTGACGCCTCAGGCTTTCGCGGCGGCGGGCGGCGCCATCTCCACCCGCAGCTTCGCCGCCAGCGCGGCGAAGAACGCGCATGTCGCAAAGCCCCAGACGCCGAGGCCGATGAACTGGCGCTCGACGCCGACGCCCAGATCGATCATGAGCCCGGTCAGCCCCGGCCCCAGCGCGGTGGCCAGCACCATCATCGCCACCGCCAGCGCCCGGATCGCGCCGATGTGGCGGCCGCCATACAGCTCCGGCCACAGCGACCCCAGCACCGCCACCGCCGCGCCCTGGGTGACGCCGAACAGCGCGAAGGTCGCCAGAATCGTCCACGGCGCGTCGCCGAGCGCCAGCACGATCACCCCCAGCGCCATCGGCGCCTGATAGAGCGGCAACAGCCGCCGCGCGCCGAAGCGGTCCACGCCCCAGGCGGCCGCAAAGCTCGCCGCTATGGTGACGCCGGCATACAGCGGATAGGCGGCGGCGATCGCGGCGATGCCCCAGCCCTTCACCGCCGCCACATGCGCCTGCTGAAAGAAAACCGCCGTGCCGATGAACGGCGGCGCCAGCAGCGCGGGCGCCACCGCCCAGAATACCCAGTGACGCAACGCCTGCGCCCGCGTCCACTGCCGCCCGGCCATGCCGGTCTGCTCGACGCTTTCGGCGATCTGGCGCGGCGTGCGCTCCCGCGCCAAGAGCCACAGCATCAGCGGCGCCATCGCCAGCAGCAGCCCCGCCGCCGCGACCCAGGCCCCGCGCCAGCCCACCGCGCCCGCCACCGCCACCGCCGCCAGCGGCAACAGCGACTCGCCCAGCGAGAACCCCAGCGCCGCCACCGCCATCGCCCGGCCCCGGTTGGCGCTGAACCACCGCCCCATCGCGGTGATCGCGATATGGCTGAGCGCGCCCTGCCCGAGAAACCGCAACCCGAAGATCACCAGCGCCAGCATCGCGAACCCGCTGACCGAGGCCATCGCCAGGCACAACAGCGCCAGCGCCCCGATCACCACCAGCGCCAGCGCCCGCACCCGGAACCGGTCGGCCAGCCCGCCGGCGAAGGTCAGCAGGATCGCCGAGGCGACGGTGCCCAGCGTATAGGCGCCGCCCCAGCCGCCATGGCTGAGGCCCAGCTCGGCGCGGATCTCGGCGCCGAACAGCGACACGAAGAACGTCTGGCCAAAGCTGGAGGCGAACGTGAGCAGCGCCCCGGCCGCCAGCCAGCGCGCGTTCTCGCCAAGGAAATCACGCATGTGCATGGCGCGCTGATACGCCGCGCCGCGCCCGCGCGCCAGCGGGGCGCTTGCGCGGGCGGGCGCGGGCGGCGTAGAGAGTGACAAATTCGCAAAGCAGGGGCTTGCGCCATGGAAAAGTTCACGACGCTCACCGGCGTGGCGGCGCCGCTGCCGCAGATCAACGTCGATACCGACATGATCATCCCAAAACAGTTCCTGAAGACCATCAAGCGCACCGGTCTGGGCAAGAACCTGTTCGACGAGATGCGCTATACCCTGGACGGCGCCGAGATCCCCGATTTCGTGCTCAACAAACCCGCCTATCGCGACGCGAAGATTCTGGTGACAGGTGAGAATTTCGGCTGCGGCTCGTCGCGCGAACATGCGCCATGGGCGCTGCTCGATTTCGGCATCCGCTGCGTGATCGCGCCCAGCTTCGCCGACATCTTCTTCAACAACTGCGCCAAGAACGGTATTCTGGCGATCACCCTGCCGCAGGTCGACATCGACAAGCTGATGGACGACGCAGGCCGCGGCGCCAACGCGATTCTCAGCGTCGATCTCGACAGCCAGACCATCACCGGCCCCGACGGCGGCTCGATTTCCTTCGAGATCGACGAACACCGCAAGAAATGCCTGATGGAGGGCCTCGACGACATCGGCCTGACGCTGCAGAAGGCCGGCGCCATCGACGCCTATGAGGCGCGGCGCGCGCAGACCACGCCGTGGCTCGGCGCCGCCTGACACGCGGGCTCGCGGCGCTGGCGCTGATGGGCGGCGCGGCGCAGGCGGAGGCGCTGCGCGTCGCTGCGTTCAACGCCGCGCTCAGCCGCGCCGCGCCCGGCGCGCTGGTGCAGGAGTTGCGGCTGGGCGACAGCCGCCAGATCGCCGCCGTCGCCGAAATCATCCAGCGGGTGCGCCCCGACATCCTGCTGATCAACGAGATCGACTTCGACCCGGACGGCGTATCGGCGCGGCTGTTCGCCGAGGCCCTGCGCATTGGGCGCGGCGGCGCCGAGGCGATCGACTATCCCCACATCTTCGTCGCGCCGGTCAACACCGGGGTTCTGACCGCCTTCGACCTTGACGGCGACGGCGCGGTGACGCGGCCCCGCGACGCGCACGGCTACGGCCAGCACGAGGGGCATTACGGCATGGCGCTGTTCAGCCGCTTCGCCTTTGGCGCCGCGCGCACCTTCCAGACGCTGCGCTGGGCGGAGATGCCCGGCGCCCGGACGCCGCCGGGCCGCTATGCGCCGGAGGCGGCGGCGGCGCTGCGGCTGTCGTCGAAAAGCCATTGGGATGTGGCGGTGACAGCGCCCTTCGGCCCGCTGCATGTGCTGGCCAGCCACCCCACGCCGCCGGTGTTCGAGCCCGCCAACGTCGCGCGCAACGCCGACGAAATCCGCTTCTGGGTGGATTATCTGAACGGCGCCGACTGGATGGTTGACGACGCCGGGCGGCGCGGCGGCGCAAACGGCGCGCCGGTGGTGGTGCTGGGCGATCTCAATGCCGACCCCGAGGACGGCGACGGCCGCGACGGCGCGATCCGCGCGCTGCTGGCGCATCCCCGGCTGCAAGACCCGGCGCCGGGCTCGGAGGGCGGCGCGGCGGCGGCGACGCCGGGCCATCGCGGCGACCCCGCGCGCGACACGGCGGACTGGCGCGAGGACGGCGGCCCCGGCAATCTGCGGGTGGATTACGTCCTGCCGTCGCGCGATCTGCGCGTTCTGGGCGCGGGCGTGTTCTGGCCCGCGCCAGGCGACCCGCTGCGGCGGCTGGTCGGTGAAGGCGCGCCGGTGCGCAGTTCCGATCACCGGCTGGTGTGGGTGGACGTGACGCTTCCCTGAGGCGGCGCCGCTTGACCCCTCCGCGCGGCTGGTTTCTACCTCCGCAATCCTTCCTC
>CAZRFB010000270.1:0-4020 GCA_964599185.1 uncultured Rhodobacterales bacterium
GTTCTTCGCCCGGCTCGACAGCGCGATCCTGATGCGCAACGCCTCGACGCAATTCGCCGACGGCGGCGAGTTCGGCATGGGCGCGGAAATCGGCATCGCCACCGGCAAGCTGCACGCGCGCGGGCCGGTGGGCGCCGAACAACTCACCACCTTCCGCTACATCGTGGAGGGCGACGGCGCGATTCGTCCGGTCTGATCAGGGCTTTCGGTGGGGCCTCAGCGGCCCCACTGACGCTCCGGCCCGCTATCGACATGCACGAAATCGGACCGCGAATAGCGCCCCACCCCGCCCGCGCCGAGCGACTTGGCCGCCCGCGAGATTTGTGAGACCGACCGGCTTTTCATGTGAAGATCGGCCGCCATGCCTTTGACATGATAGCTGTCTCTGGCCACCGCACGGCTTTTGCGGCGCAGCATCATGTTGGTCTGCGGGCTGCGATAGCCGGAGTAGAGCGTGAACGGCTCACTGGTGTCGAGCAGGCGGTGGGTCGCGGCGATGATGTCGATGGTGTTGGGGCTGATCTTCTTTTTCAGATCGAGCCGCCAGTCGCGCATCAGGAAATCGACCTCGGCGAGCACATCGGGGATATAGGCGCCATCCGCCCAATAGACCGCGCTCAGGCGGTCGCCTGTGCGCGGGTTGTCCAGCCTCAGGACGCGGACATTGCCTGCGCCCCGGATGATCGACGGCGACGCGACAGCCTGACCGACAGACAGCAGGCCCGAGGCCGCCGTCACGCCAACCAGAAACGCGCGCCGCGAAAGGATCGCGGAGTTCTGTGATGTCACTGTCTTTTGCCCTCGTTTTCATCAGGCGAACTGTGCCGCTCGCTCTGACGTGATCGTTTGTCGATCCGGGTTTACTTTGTCATAATGGCCAGAATGGCGGCAAGTTGCGATTTTACAGCGCGTTGGGCGCTCAACCCCAAGGCGAACGGCGCTGCGGCGCGCAAGGCGCGAAAAAGCAACCTCGCGGGTTCGTGAACTGTGCGGCGTAAATCCCACGCCCATTGAAAATTCTCGGGCGGCGCGCCCTGTTGATGGACGGTTATGCGACCATATCCCAGAACAACCGGCGATGGCGCGCGCACTGTTGCAGGGGAGATACAATGTCTTTGATTAACCTCAGTCGTGGAATTTTTCTCGGCGCCGCGCTGGTCTCGTGCGGCGCAATCGCGTTTGCCGCAGGGCTGCGTGCCGAATCCGTCACGGCCGCAGCGCCGGCGCGCACCGGCTTCGCCGCCGCCCTGCACGCCGCCCTCGCCGACCCCGAAGCGTCCGCCTTCTATGCCGCGCGCGGCGACGCGCCGCTCTGGACCGACGGCGACGGCGCCCGCGCCGCCGTGCTGATCGCCACGCTGCGCGCCGCGCAGGACCACGCCCTGCCGGTGAGCCGCTATGCGCCCGACGCGCTGGCCGCAGCCGTGTCGCGCGCCGACGAGGCCGGGCGCGGCGCGGCGGAGGCGGCGCTGACGCGGGCCTTTCTTATCTATGCGCGCGATGTCTCCTCCGGCCTGCTGGAGCCGCGAAGCGTGGCGCGCGACATCAAGATCGACCCGCCCCGCCCCCATGCGGGCGCGCTGCTGCGCGCGGCGGCGGCGGCGGCCAACATGGTCGCCCATCTGGCCGCGCTGGCGCCGTCCGATCCGGGGTATGAGGCGCTGCGCGCGCGCTATCGGGCGCTGGCCGGGGTGGCGGACTGGGGGCCCGCCGTCGCCGCAGGCCCGACGCTGCGCCCCGGCGACGCAAGCCCCCGCGTCGCCGCCCTGCGCGCGCGGCTGACGCGGCTGGGCGACCATGCGCCGGGCGCCGCAGCGGACGCCGCACGCTTCGATGCGGGTCTCGAACAGGCCGTGCGCCGCTTTCAGGCGCGCCACGGGCTCAATCAGGATGGCGCGGTCGGGCCTGCGACGCTGGCGGCGATCAATACCGACGCGCGCTTTCGCGCCGGTCAGCTGGCGGTGAACCTCGAGCGGATGCGCTGGATGAACCGGCCGCTGGGCGAACGGCGGATCGTCGTCAACCAGCCCGATTACACCGTCACGCTGTTCGACGGCGACAGGGTGCTGTTTCGCGAGCGCGTCGTGGTCGGTCAGGTCCGCTTCAAGACGCCCGAGTTCTCCGACGAGATGGAATACCTCGTGCTGAACCCGACCTGGCACCTGCCGCGCAGCATCGCGACCAAGGAGCTGTTGCCGCTGCTGCAGGAGGACCCTTCGGTTCTGGTGCGGCGCGGCATGCGGCTGGTGCGCACCGACGGCGGGCCGCTGCCGCTGGATCCGTCTTTGCACGACTTCAGCGGCTACACCGCGCGCAATTTCCCCTATTCGGTCAAGCAGGCGCCCTCGTCGGACAATGCGCTGGGCTTGGTGAAGTTCATGTTCCCTAACGGCGACTCAATCTATCTCCATGATACGCCGACGAAAAAGTATTTTGCGCGTGACGTGCGCGCGCTGAGCCACGGCTGCGTGCGGGTGCAGGATCCGCTGGAGCTCGCCACGCTGCTGCTCAGCCCCCAGCAGGCCGACCCGCGCGGCTTCATCGACGCGGTGCTGGCGGCCGGGCGGGAGCGGTATGTCTATCTCGACCGTCCCGTGCCGGTGCACCTGACGTATCGCACCGCCTGGGTTGACGGCGACGGCGTGCTGCAACTGCGCGCCGACATCTACGGCCGCGACGGCGCGGCGCTGGAGGCGCTGAACGCCGCCGGGGTCGCCGGACCCGACGCCTGACGCGGGAGGCTGAGCGCGCGCCCGGCGCGGCTTGGCCCCGGCGTCGGCGCAGCCTATAAAAGCGGCGCGCCTGACGGATCGGCGCGCCCGGAGCCTGCCCATGCCGCTCTCCCTCTCCCGGATCGCCTCGGCGCTGGGCGCCCGGTTCGAGGGCGACGGCGCGCTGATGATCGCGCGCCCCGCCCACCCCGCAGAGGCCGGCCCCGACGATCTGGCCGTGGCGATGGACGCCGCGCATGTCGCGGCGCTGGCGCAGGGCCGGGCGCGGGCGGCGCTGTTGAAGGCGGGCGAGGACTGGCGCGCGCTTGGCTTGGTCGGCGCGATCCTGGTGGCGCGGCCGCGCTATGCGCTGGCCGGGCTGACGCAGGCGTTCGCCGCTCCGCCTTCGGCGCCGCCGGGCGTCCACCCCTCCGCCGTGGTGGCGGCTGACGCGGCGCTGGGCGCGGGCGTCGCCATTGGGCCGTTGTGCGTGATCGGCGCGGGCGCGGTGATCGGCGACGGCGCGACGCTGGTGGCGCAGGTCTATGTCGGCGAGGGCGCGCGCATCGGACCCGATGCGCTGATCCATCCCGGCGTGCGGGTCTGCGCGGGCGTGACCATCGGCGCCCGCGCGATCCTGCACCCCAACGCGGTGATCGGATCGGACGGCTTCTCCTTCGTCACCCCCTCCCCCGGCTCGGTCGAGAGCGTCGAGGCCACCGGCCGCGTCGCCGAGGACGCGCGCAACCTGCGCTGGGCGCGCATCCACGCGCTGGGCGCGGTGACGCTGGGCGATGATGTGGAGATCGGCGCGGGCGCGACCATCGACAGCGGCACGCTGGCCGACACCCGCATCGGCGACGGGACCAAGATCGACAACCTGGTGCAGGTCGGCCACAATGTGCGCATCGGCGCCAACTGCCTGCTGTGCGCGCAGGTCGGCGTGGCGGGCAGCGCGCAGATCGGCGACCGCGTGGTGCTGGGCGGCCAGAGCGGCGTCGCCGACCATGTGCGCATCGGCGACGACGTGGTGGCGGGCGCGCGCTCCGGCGTCGCGGGCGACGCGAAGCCCGGTTCGGTGCTGCTGGGCGCGCCCGCCATCCCGCGCGGCGAGGCGCTGGCGGTGATGCTGGCGCAGCGGCGCCTGCCGGGGCTGGTCGAAACCGTCCGCGCGCTCAAGAAACGGCTTTCCGCCATAGACCCAAGCCGCTAGAAGCGACGTGACGCGCAAGTGAGGCTGAGATGACCGACGACGTGGCCCGCAAGATCATCGCCATCATCGCCGAACAGGCCATGCTGGAGCCGCACG
>CAZRFB010000271.1:0-1525 GCA_964599185.1 uncultured Rhodobacterales bacterium
TTGCCGGGCGTGTTCTCGTATTTGAAGCCCCACGGATACAGCGCGCCGGTCGCGCCCATGGTGACGCCCTCCGAGCCGCGCTCGGTGAAGATGTTGGCGCCATAGACGGTCTTGCCGTCGATCTCGCGGCCCTGGAAGAACTCGGCCACTTCCTTCAGCTCAAGCTGCGTGGACGGCGGCGCCAAATCGCGGCCGTGCTTCGCCTTGAACTCGGCCTGCAACTCGGGGCGCGAGAACCAGTCCTTGCGATAGAACCAGGCGTTGGCGTCGGCCATCGCCGGCAGCGAGTAATAATTCGGCGTGCCCTTTGGCCAGGTGGAGTAGGCATAGACGGTCGCCGGGGCGAAATCGTCCATGCTGATGCCTTCGCGGTCGAAGAAGTCGTTCAGCTTGACGTAGTGCCCGTTCTCGGCGCCGCCGCCGATCCACTGGCTGTCGCCGATCAGCAGGTCGCAGAGCTGGCCGCGCGAGTTCAGCTCGTTCAGCATCCGGTCGGCGAAGTTCGGCCATGGCACGAACTCGAACTTCATCGCCACGCCGCTCTCGGCGGTGAAATCCTTGCTGAGCTCGACCAGCGCGTTCGCGGGGTCCCATGCAGCCCAGCACAGCGTGATCTCTGTTGACTGGGCATGGGCGGCGGTGGCCCCCATCGCCGCGAAAATCGCCGACGCCGCGACGCCGGACTTGAGATGGCGCATTCTATCTCCTCCCCTGTGACGACCCGCTCCCGGTCTTGCGCCGGGGTCTGGCGGATCATGGTAGCGCGGACAGCCGCACGCCCGCAAACTAAACGTTACTAAACTGAACCGCTAAATTCATGTCAACGAAAAAAGCGCGTCAGCCGCCGAAATCCGCCACGGCCTGCGCCAGATCGTCGGGCAGGAACGGCTTGTGCAGGATGCGGTCGGCGCCAAGCTCCTGCGCCATCGGCAGGAAATCGGTGGTGACGGTGCGCCCGCCGCCCGACATGGCGATGATGCGCAAGGCCGGGTTGGCGGCGCGGGCGTTGGCGATCACCTCCAGCCCGTCGCAGCCCGGCATCATCAGATCGGTGATCAGCACATCCGCCGCCGCCATCAGGCCCGCGTCGCGCGAGGCGGCGCCGTCGCCCGCGCTCACGACATCGTGACCGGCCTCCTCCAGCACCTCGGCCAGCAGCAGGCGCAGCGCCTCCTCGTCCTCGAACAGCACGATGCGGGCCATGGCGGCTCCTTCAGTCGATCAGGGGAAAGAAGATCTCGAACACGGTTCCTGCGCCGGGCGCGGTCTCCAGCGTGATCGCGCCGTCGTGCTGGGTGACGATGCCCAGCACGGCGGCGAGGCCCAGGCCCGTACCCTCGCCCACCGGCTTGGTGGTGAAGTAGGGGTCGAACACGTGGCGGAACACCTCCGGCGCCATGCCGGTCCCTGCGTCGCGCACGGTGACGCGGGCGTGCGGGCCGGGGCGCAGCAGGCCGACATGGGCGCGCAGGCGGTCGGCGCGGCTTTCGTCCAGCACCACCGCAGGCCCCTCCGCGCCGACCTT
>CAZRFB010000272.1:0-4447 GCA_964599185.1 uncultured Rhodobacterales bacterium
GTCGGGGTTCAGCGCGTTGGGCGCGGTCGCGGTCATCGGATTGACCCCCAGACCCGAGAACGCCAGTTCGGTCATGTGGGTCTTGCCCAGGCACACCAGCCCCGCCGCCGTCAGCGCCGCGACGCAGGCCGCGTCGCGCGCAGGCGTGCGCCCGGCCAGATGGCGCGAGCCGCCCTCGGTCTCGACGCCCGCCGTGTCGAACAGGTCCTTCAGCGTGACCGGCACGCCGTCGAGCGGCCCGCGCCGCATGCCGCGCGCGGCGCGGTCGGCGCTGGCGGCGGCCTCGGCGCGCGCGCGGCCCGGCGTCAGCCGCGCGAAGACGCGGTCGCGGCCGGGGTGGTTGGCGATGGCGTCAAGATGCGCCTCCAGCAGCGCGCGCGGGTCGAGCCGCCCCGCCCCGATGGCGCGCCCAATCGCCGCCGCCGTCTCGCCCAGCCAGTCGTTCATCGACACCCCCACCGCGCAGTGCGCGCGCCGCAGCCTAGGCGGGGATCGGCGCGGCGACAACATTGCGGCGCGGCTGGCGCGCGACGCCTCTTGCATCCCGGCGCCTGCACGGAGAGGTTGCATGGAGCAGGGGCGTTAACGAATCGACCATTGACTTGGCGTCAAGTGTGCGGCGCGGTGGCGGAACTGGCGGAGACGGTGGCGACAGGCGCGCAACATCACGGTAAACCGTCCGGCCCCGGCGCGTCCGTCGCGCCGGGCGGCGCCGTCTCGCCAGAGCTTCTGCGCGCGCCGCAGCTTGCGGCGCAGATGCTGGCGGCGCCTGTGGCGGGGCTGTGGCTGGACGGGGTTTGCGTGGCCGCGCATGGCGCGGCGCGCGCGGCGCTGTCGGCGATCCGCCTTCCCGCCGCGCCGCCGCGCGATCCGGTCGCGGCGGCGACGCCCGGCGGCTATCCCTTCGCCCTCGGCGTCGCGCTGCGCGACGGCGCGCGCGCGGTCGATGGCGCGCTGTGGGTGCTCGACACCCGGGCGCGCGCGGCGACGGCGCGGGAGCGCGCCATGCTCGACGCGCTGGCGGCGCTTGCCGGGGCGCTGTGCGCGCAAGGGGCGGCGACGGGCGCGGACGATGCGGGCGCCCGGCGGGCCGCCGCCATCGAGAGCGAGCGGATGCGGGTGCGCTTCGAGGCGATCTTCGAGAACACCGACGCCGTAGTGTTCATCAAGCGCCGCAACGGCGAGTTGCTGGCGGCCAACCGGCGCTACCACGAACTCGCCGGGCGCGCCGACGTGGTGGGCCGCACCGATCATGAGCTTTACGGCCGCGAGACCGGCGACGCGCTGCGCGCGCGCGACATTGCGCTGTTTCGCACCGGCGCGCCGTTCACCGGCGAGGAGCGCGTCACCCTGCCCGACGGGCGCGAGGTGGTGTATCTCTCGTCGAAATTCCTGATCCACGACCCGGCGCTGAACGACATGGTGCTGTGCGGCATCGCCACCGACATCTCCGCGCAGAAGCGGCTTCAGGCGTCGCTTGAGGCCAGCACCCGCGCGGCGGAGCAGGCGGCGCTGGCCAAGGCGCAGTTTCTCGCCGCCATGAGCCACGAGATCCGCACGCCGATGAACGGCGTGCTGGGAATGCTGGCGCTGCTGGCGACCACGCCGCTTGACGACCGGCAGCGCGCCATGGCGACCACGGCGCGCGACAGCGCCTTCAACCTGATGAAGATGCTCAACGACATTCTCGACTACGCCTGCATCGACACCCATGAGCTGACCTTCAGCCACGCGCCTTTCGAGCTGCGCGAGACGCTTGAGGCCGCCGCCGAGCAGGCGCGTCCGGCCGCTGAGGGCAAGGGGCTGACGCTGGCGGTCGCGGTGGCGCAGGACGCGCCGCACAGCGTCAGCGGCGACGCGCTGCGGGTGCGGCAGGTGCTGGGCGCCCTGCTCGACAACGCGGTGAAATTCACCGATCGCGGCGGGGTGCGGCTTGAGGCCGGGGTCTGCGGCGATGCGCTGCGGGTGGTGGTGCGCGACACCGGCGTCGGCGTGCCGCGCGCGGCGGGAGACATCTTCGCGGGGTTCACCCAGGGCGACGGCTCGTCCACCCGGCGCCACGGCGGCGTCGGCCTGGGCCTGACGCTGGGCAAGCGGCTGGTCGAGGCGATGGGCGGCGCCATCGGCTTTGACAGCGTCGAAGGCGCGGGCGCGGCGTTCTGGTTCACCCTGCCGCTCAACCAAGGCGCGCAATCTGCTTGACCGCGCGCGCGATCTGGAAAAGCGTGACGCATGGAAACGTCGCCCCGCTCGCCAAAACATCTCCCCGCAAGACAGGAAAACGCCATGGTTCTGCTTCACGCCCGCCGCCTGACGCGTCGTCTGGTTCTCGGCGCCGCGCTGGCCGCCGCGCTGCCCTTCGCCGCCATCGCCGCCGATCCGCTGAAGGTCGCCGCGATCTACACCGTGCCGGTCGAACAGCAGTGGGTCAGCCGCATCCACAAGGCGCTGGAGGCGGCGCAGGCGCGCGGCGAGGTGTCTTACGTCTATTCCGAGAACGTCGCCAACACCGACTATGAGCGCGTGATGCGCGAATACGCCGAGCAGGGGACGCAGCTCATGGTCGGCGAGGCCTTCGCCGTGGAGCGCGCCGCGCGCAAGGTGGCCTCCGAATATCCCGGCATCGCCTTCCTGATGGGCAGCTCGTTCGGCCCCTCGCAGCCCAATTTCGCCGTGTTCGACAACTGGATCCACGAGCCGAGCTATCTGAGCGGCATCGTCGCCGGGCGCGCCACGCAATCGAACGTGATCGGCATGGTCGGCGGCTACGCCATCCCCGAGGTCAACCGGCTGATGCACGCCTTCATGGAGGGCGCGCGCAGCGTGAACCCCGAGGTGCGTTTTCTGGTGAGCTTCATCAACAGCTGGTATGACCCGCCCAAGGCCAAGGAGAGCGCCTTCGCGATGATCGATGCGGGCGCCGACGTGATGTACGCCGAGCGTTTCGGCGTCTCCGACGCGGCGGTGGAGCGCGGCGTGAAGGTGATCGGCAACGTGATCGACACCGCCGGCCAGTATCCCGGCGCGGTGCTGGCCTCCGCCTTGTGGCATATGGAGCCGACCATCGACCGCGCCATCGCCGCCGTGCGCGACGGCGCCTTCGAGCCTGCGGATTACGGCCAGTTCAGCTTCATGGCCTACGGCGGCGCCGCGCTGGCGGTCGATCCCGCGCTGGTCCCCGCCGGGGTGATCGCCGAGGTCGAGGCGGTAAAGGCCGACATTCTGGCCGGGCTGTTCCGGGTCAACGTCAACGACGCCGAGCCGGTCTCCGACAAGTGAGGCCAGCAGACCGTTCCGCCCGGCGGCGGGCGCTTGCATGACGCAGGCGCCCCCATGACGCAGGCGCCTGTCGTTCTGCGCCTCAGCGGGCTGTCGAAGCGCTTCGGCGCCGTGCAGGCTAACGAGGCCGTCAGCCTGGATCTGCGCCGGGGCGAGATCCTGGCGCTGCTGGGCGAGAACGGCGGGGGCAAGACGACGCTGATGAACATGCTGTTCGGCCACTACCTGCCCGACGCGGGAAGCGTAGAGGTCGCCGACCGCGACGGACGGCTGGCGGCGCTGCCGCTGGGCCAGCCGCAGGCGGCGCTCAGGGCGGGTGTGGGCATGGTGCACCAGCATTTCACGCTGGCCGAGAACCTGACCACCTTCGAGAACGTCATCCTCGGCGCCGAGCCGCTGTTCGGCTTTCGCCGGGGCCGCGCGGCGGCGCGGGCGCGGCTGAAGGCGCTGATGGCGCGCACCGGGCTCCATGCGCCGCTCGACGAGCGGGTGGCGCGGCTGTCGGTGGGTGAGCGGCAGCGCGTCGAGATCCTCAAGGCGCTGTGGCGCGACGCGCGGATTCTGGTGCTCGACGAGCCGACCGCGGTGCTGACGCCGCAGGAGGCCGACGCGCTGTTCGCCACCGTCGCGGGCATGGCGGCGGACGGCCTGAGCGTGATCTTCATCTCCCACAAGCTGCGCGAGGTGCTGGCGTTCTCGCACCGCATCGTCGTGCTGCGGGCTGGGCGCAACGTCGGCGGGATGACCACCGCCAGCGCCGACGCGCGCGCCATCGCGGCGATGATGGTGGGCGGCGCGCTTCCCGCCGCGCCCCGCCCGGCGCAGGCGGCGCTCAGGGCGGGTGTGGGCATGGTGCACCAGCATTTCACGCTGGCCGAGAACCTGACCACCTTCGAGAACGTCATCCTCGGCGCCGAGCCGCTCTTCGGCTTTCGCCGGGGCCGCGCGGCGGCGCGGGCGCGGCTGAAGGCGCTGATGGCGCGCACCGGGCTGCACGCGCCGCTCGACGAACGGGTGGCGCGGCTGTCGGTGGGCGAGCGGCAGCGCGTGGAGATCCTCAAGGCGCTGTGGCGCGACGCGCGGATTCTGGTGCTCGACGAGCCGACCGCGGTGCTGACGCCGCAGGAGGCCGACGCGCTGTTCGCCACCGTCGCGGGCATGGCGGCGG
>CAZRFB010000273.1:0-4982 GCA_964599185.1 uncultured Rhodobacterales bacterium
GGCTCGGCCTTGACCTGCTCCAGCGTCACCGGGCGCGGCATCGGCGCGACGGCGCGGATGGCGACGCACTCCCAGCGGGGATCGTCGGTTTTCGGGTCGGGGTGGATTTCGCGGCAGACCTCGACCACGCCGACGATCCGCTTTTCCTTGACGGAGTGGTAGAAGAATCCCAGGTCGCCAAGCCTCATCGCGCGCATGTTGTTGCGGGCGAGATAGTTGCGCACGCCGTCCCACGATTCGCCGTCCGCCCCGCGTGCTGACTGCGCCTCCCAGCCCCAGGTCTCCGGTTCGGACTTGAACAGCCAGTACGCCATGCCTTGCCCCCATGCGCCGCGCGGTGGCGTTCAGATGCGGCGCCGGGGCCGGGTTGGCAAGCGGTGAAGGGGATCAGGCGGCGACGAAGTCCTGCGCCAGCAGTGCGTTCAGCCGCGTCCAGGTGGCGGGGCCGGCGACGCCGTCGCGCACAAGGCCGTGTTCGGCCTGAAACGCGCGCACCGCCGATTGCGTGGCGCGGCCGAACGCGCCGTCGGCGGCGATGTCGGCGCCCAGCCGCGCCAGCGCCTGCTGCAACGCCGCCACATGGGCGCCGCGGGCGCCGATCCCCAGCGGCGGACGGCCGGGGCGGGCAGGCCGCTGCGACGACCAGCGCGCATGGGCGCGCGCCATCCGCCCGGCGTAGTCGTGGCGCGCGTGGAGCGGGCCGTTGTAGCCATGGGCGAAGGCGGTCCAGTCGCGCCGCGCCAGCGCCGCCGTCAGGCCGCGCCGCTCGATGAAGCGCAGCATGAGCCGCACCTGCCCGGCGACGCCCGACATCGCCTCCTGCGCCAGCGCCTCGGCGCTCTCGTAGTCGAGCCAGCGCGCGTTCTCGCCCAGCACCTGACCCACGCCCCACGAGCACGCCGCATAGGCCGCCTCGCTGTCGATCATCCTGGCGCGCTCCAGCAGCGCATACCGCTCGCGCTGGGTGCGGGGATAGGGCAACTGCCCCCAGCGCGGCGCCGCAAGCCCGGCGCCCACCGCCGCCGCGCGCGCCGCCGGGCGCAGCTGGCGGTGAAATACATGGAATTCATACAGGATCAGCGGCATGGGCCGTCCGTTGACCTCGATCAGCGCCTGACCGCCGCTCTCGACCTCCGCCACCGCCAGCAGGGCGGCGGCGTCCATGCCGCGTTCCTGCGCAACGCTGCGTATCTCCGCCTCAACGAAATCGGAAAACATGACAAGCGATCCCCCGGCTGAGTCGGGGACAATTTAAGCAAGCTTGACTTAAAAACTGTAAATCAGCCGGGCTGTGGTCAAACTTTCGCCAAAGTTAACCGGTTCACATCTTGTCATGTCCGCAACGCGCCGCCGGTCGCCTTGACCACAGCGGCCACGACGCGCGCGCCGACGGCCTCGATCTCATCCTCCGTCAAGGTGCGGTCCTGCGGCTGCAGGCGCACCGAGATCGCCACCGACTTGCGCCCCGCCCCAAGCTGCCCGGCCCCAAGCTGCGCCGCCGCGCGTGCGCCGTCGAACACGTCGAACACCTCAACGGCGGCGATCAGCTTCTTCTCCGCGCCCTGCGCCGCGCGCAGGATGCTCGCCGCCTCGACCCGCGCATCCACCACGAAGGCGAAATCGCGCTCTACCGCCTGCAGCGCCGGGGCGTTCAGCGCGGGCCGCGTGGCGCCGCGCGCCTTGGGCGTCGGCGCCGCCTCCAGATAGACCTCGAAGGCGACGGCGGGGCCTTTGACGTCCATCGCCGCCAGCGTGGCGGGGTGCAGCTCGCCGAACACCGCCAGCATCTCGCGCCCCAGCATCAGCGCGCCGCTGCGCCCCGGATGCAGCCAGCCCGGCGTCGCGCGGCTGATCTGAAGCCGCTCGACCGTCACGCCGCAGGCCGAAAGCGCTGCCTCGGCGTCGGCGCGCGCGTCCCACAGGTCCACCGGCCGGCGCGCGCCGGTCCACTCGCGCCCGGCGGTCGCGCCTGCGCGCAGGCCCGCCGCCACGTCGCGCTGCTCGCCCGGCTCCGCCCCGACATAGGCGGCGCCGACCTCGAACAGCGCCAGCGCGTCGGCGCCGCGCGCCTGATTGCGCGCCGCGGCGGCCAGCAGCGCGGGCAGCGGCGAGGGCCGCATGTGCGACATCTCCGACGAGATCGGGTTCTCCAGCGCCATCGCCGCGCCGCCGCCGCCAAACAGCGCCGCCTCCGCCTGCGCGACGAAGGAGTAGGTCACGCACTCGTTCAGCCCCGCCGCCGCCAGCCGCCGCCGCACCGCGCGCGTGCGCGTCAGCGCGGGCGACAGCGCAGGGCGCGGGCCGGAGACGGGCAGGGGCCGCGCCTCAAGCCGCGTCAGCGAGGCAACGCGCGCCACCTCCTCCACCAGATCGGCCTCGCCGCGCACGTCGGGCCGCCAGCTTGGCGGGGTTAGGGCATATGCGTCGCCGTCGGGCGCGACCGTGAAGCCGAGCGCCGTCAGCGTGGCGACCTGCGTCTCAGCCGGGATCGCCATGCCGACGAGGCTTTGCACCCGCTCGGGGCGCAGGCGAAAGGCGCGTGTCGTGTCGGGAACCGCGCCCGCGACCACCACCTCCGACGCCTCGCCGCCGCAGAAATCCAGGATCAGCCGCGTCGCCAGCTCGATGCCGTCGCGCGCGCTGGCCGGGTCGATGCCGCGCTCGAAGCGATAGCGCGCGTCCGAGACGATCCTCAGCGCGCGCCCGGTGGCGGCGGTGCGGGTCGGGTCGAAATACGCGGCCTCAACGAACACCTCGGTCGTGGTCTCGTCGCAGCCGGTGCTGGCGCCGCCCATCACGCCGCCGATGCTGACCGGCCCGGTCTCGTCGCAGATCACCGTCATCGCGTCGTCGAAGGCGTAGGTCTTGCCGTCGAGCGCCGCCAGCGTCTCGCCGCCGCGCGACAGCCGCACCGTGAGGCCGCCGCGCAGCTTGCCCGCGTCGAACACATGCAGCGGTCGCGCGCGATCGAAGGTCAGCAGGTTGGTGACATCGACCAGCGCCGAAATCGGCCTGAGGCCGATGGCGCGCAGCCGCCGCTGGACCCACGCCGGGCTCGGCCCGTTGCGCACGCCCCGGATCAGCCGCCCGGCGAACAGCGGACAGGCGCGCTCCGCCACGTCCGCCGCCAGCGTCACCGACACCGGACAGGGGAACGCGCCCGCCACCGGCGCGGGCTGCGGCGTGATCAGCCGCCCCAGTCCCCGCGCCGCCAGATCGCGCGCGATCCCCGCCACGCCCAGCGCGTCGGGGCGGTTGGGGGTGATCGCGACCTCGATCACCGGATCGTTGATCCCGGCATAGTCGATATAGCGCGCGCCCAGCGGCGCGTCGGCGGGCAGTTCGATGATGCCGTCATGGGCGTCGGAAAGCTCCAGCTCGCGCTCCGAGCACAGCATCCCGTTCGACGCCTCGCCCCGGATCACGCCGGGCTTGAGATCGACGCCGGTGCCGGGGATGTGCAGGCCGGGCCGCGCGAACACGCCCACCAGCCCGGTGCGCGCGTTTGGGGCGCCGCAGACGACCTGAACCTCCTCCGACGGCTGCTCCGGCCCGTTCAGCCACGCCTCGACGCGGCAAAGCCGCAGCTTGTCGGCGTTGGGATGCTGCTTCGCCTCGATCACGCGCGCGATGGTGAAGCCGCCCAGGCGCGCGGCGGGGTCCTCCACGCCGTCAACCTCCAGCCCCAGATCGGTCAGCGCGTCGGTGATCGCGTCGAGCGGCGCGTCCGTCTCCAGATGCTCCCGCAGCCAGCTCATGCTGAATTTCATCGCCCGCGCGCTCCGTCGATTGAAAAGGCCGCAGCGGTCTTACGCCATCGCGCTTGCGCGCGCCAAGCCCCAAGCCTGCGCGCGCCAGGCCCGGCGCGCGCCAGGCCCTGCGCCGCTTGCGCTGCGCCTTGCGCTGATCCCGCCGCGCGCGTATAGGCGCTGCTTCCAACGATCCGCCCGGCTGGTATGGGCTGCCGCGGCGGGTCAGAACCGTTCTTCGAACGCAAGGAGACCGAAATGCCCAAGATGAAGACCAAATCAGGCGCAAAAAAGCGCTTCAAGATGACCGCGAACGGCCATGTGAAAGTGGCGCAGGCGGGCAAGCGCCACGGGATGATCAAGCGGAGCAACAAGTTCATCCGCAACGCCCGCGGCACCACCGTGCTGAGCGCGCCTGACGAGAAGATCGTCAAGCTGTTCATGCCCTACGCCCGCTGAGAGGAGGCTGACCCATGTCCCGAGTAAAACGCGGCGTCACCGCCCACGCGCGCCACAAGAAGGTCATCGACGCGGCCAAGGGCTATTATGGCCGCCGCAAGAACGTCTATCGCGTCGCCAAGCAGGCGGTGGACAAGGCGCAGGAATACGCGACGCGCGACCGCAAGGTGCGTAAGCGCAACTTCCGCGCCCTGTGGATCCAGCGCATCAACGCCGCCGTGCGTGAGATCGACGCGAACCTGAACTACTCGCGCTTCATCGACGGCCTCACCAAGTCGGGCGTCGCGGTTGACCGCAAGGTGCTGTCCGACCTCGCGATCCACGAGCCCGCCGCGTTTGCGGCGGTGGTCGAGCGCGCCAAGGCGGCGCTGGCCTGAGGCCCTCGGCTTGCCAAACGGCGCCCTTGGCGCCATTAACCCAAGCATCGCCCGCCGACGCTGACGTCGGCGGGTTTTCGCGCTGAAAGCTACGGAAAACCCATGGCCAAGGAAGAAACCCTCGAGTTCCCCGGCACCGTGGTCGAGTTGCTGCCCAACGCCACGTTCCGGGTGGAGCTTGAGAACGGCCACGAGATCATCGCCCACACCGCAGGCAAGATGCGCAAGAACCGCATTCGCGTGCTGGCCGGCGACAAGGTGCAGGTGGAGATGACGCCCTACGACCTCACCAAGGGCCGCATCACCTATCGCTTCAAGTAGCCTTGCGCCTGATCCTCGGCTCGGCCTCGCCCCGGCGCCGCGCCCTGCTGGCGCAGATCGGGGTTGCGCCCGACGC
>CAZRFB010000274.1:0-4810 GCA_964599185.1 uncultured Rhodobacterales bacterium
GCCTCGCCGCCCTGCCCGCGCGCGGGCTGGCGCGCACGCTGGGCGACACGCTGCTGTCGCTGCTGTTCGTGGTCGCCGCGATCACCGTGGCGATCGGCGCGGTGGACTATCTCTGGCAGCGCTTCGACCACGCCCGCAAGCTGCGCATGTCGCTCGACGAGATGCGCCGCGAAAACCGCGAGACCGAGGGCGACCCCCACCTCAAGGGCGCGCGCCGCCGCCGCGCCGAGGAGATCGCGCTCAACCGCATGATGCTCGACGTGCCCAAGGCCGACGTGGTGATCGTCAACCCCACCCACTACGCCGTGGCGCTGAAATGGTCGCGCGAAAAGGGGTCGGCGCCGGTCTGCGTCGCCAAGGGCGTCGATGAGGTCGCGGCGCAGATCCGCGCCAAGGCGGCGGAGGCGGGCGTACCGCTGCACCGCGACCCGCCCACCGCGCGCGCGATCCACGCCACCGTCGAGATCGGCCGCGAAATCCGCCCCGAGCACTATCGCGCCGTCGCCGCCGCGCTGCGCTTTTCCGAAGAAATGCGCCGCAAGGCCGCAAGCCACAGGAGCCGCCGATGAACCCCAAGGCGCTGGAGGCGCTGCGCCGCCTCGCCGCGATCAAGGCGCAGCGCGCGCTGGGCGAACTCGCCGCCGCCCGCGCCGAGGCGCAGCGCGGCGCCGAGACGGTGCGCGCCGCCGAGGAGGCGACCGCGCAGACCTATCAGGCCGACGGCGCCGAGGCGCCCGCGCAATGGCGGGTGCGCGCCGCGCTGGAGCGCCGCGCCAGCGCCGCGCGCGCCGCCCTCACCGCCCGCCGCGCCGACGAGGATGAGGCGCGCGACCGCGCCGCCGCCGCCGTGGCGCGCGAACAGGGCGTCGAGGCGCTGGCCGCGCGCGCCCGCGCCGTCGCCGCGCAGGCCGACGCCCGCCGCGCCGAGCGCGGCGCGGGCGTGCTGCTATCGCTGCGCCCGCGCATGGAGCTGTAGCGGCGCGCGGCGTTCACGGCGCGCGCGGCCCCCCCTTACCGCCCGACCCGCGCCACCCCCGCCGCGTCCACCGCCGCCGCCGCGTCGCCGATCCGGCGCCCGGCCACCACGCGGTCGGCGGCGATCTCGGCGAGCGGGATCAGCACGAAGGCGCGCTCGAACAGCCGGGGATGCGGCACGACGAGGTCCGGCTCATCCAGCGCCGCGTCACCGAAGAACAGGATGTCGATGTCGATCAGCCGCGGCCCCCAGCGCCGCGTCTTGACGCGGGCGCGGCCCAGCGCCGCCTCGACCGCAAGACAGCGGGTCAGCAGCGCGCGGGCGCTCAGCCGGGTCTCGACCAGCGCGCAGAGGTTGAGGAACGGCCCCTGATCGAGGTCGCCCCAGGGCGCCGTTTCATACAGCGACGAGCGCCGCAGCAGGCGCGTGTCGGCCCCGTCGCATACGCCCGCAAGCCCTGCGTCCAGCGCCGCCTCCCGGTCGCCGAGGTTGGCGCCAAGGCCGAGCGCGGCGACAACCGCCGTCATGGCGCGCCCCGCCGCCGGATGATCGTGACCGAGACGTGATCGACCTGCGCCTCGACCGGGGCGGAGGGCTTGCGCACCGTCACCTCGATGCGCCCGACCGCCGGATGCGCCGCCAGCACCGCCCCGGCCACCGCCTCCGCCGCCGCCTCGATCAGCTTGCGGCGCGGCGCGAAGGCGGCGGAGGCGGTGGCGATCAACGCGCCGTAATCCACCGTGCGCGCCACCGCGTCGGCCTCGCCCGCCGGGCGCAGGTCGAGCCACGCGGTGAGGTCGAGATAGAACCGCTGCCCCAGCGTCGCCTCGGCGTCGAACACGCCGTGGCGCGCGTAAAGCGCAAGGTTGGCGACGGCGATGCGGTCGCCTTCGGCGTCGGTCATGGCCGCTCCCGTCGCAGGGCGCGCAGCGCGTCGGCGATGGCCAGCGCGTCGCGGTGGGCGGCGACGTCATGGGCGCGGATCACGTCCGCCCCCGCCAGCGCCGCCGCGACATGCAGCGCCAGCGTCGCGGGCAGCCGCTGGTCCGGCGCGCGCTGGCCGACAAAATGCGCGATCATCCGCTTGCGCGAGGCGCCGATCAGCACCGGCAGGCCGAACGCCGCCTTCAGCCGCCCCACGTCGGCGATCAGGCTGAGGTTCTGCTCCGGCGTCTTGCCAAAGCCGATGCCGGGATCAAGGATCAGCCGCGCGGCGCGCAGGCCCGCCGCCAGCGCGATATCGACGCTGCGCGCAAGATGGGCGCGCACCCGCTCGAAGATGTCGCAGGCCGGGTCGGTCTCGTGGCTCTCCCAGTGCATCAGCACGCTTGGCGCGTCGTGCTCGGCGGCGACGCGGGCGATGTCGGGGTCGCCCTGAAAGCCGCGCACGTCGTTGACGATGGTCGCCCCCGCCGCCAGCGCCGCCGCCGCCGTGCTTGCGCGCCAGGTGTCGATGGAGATCGCCGCCTCCAGCCCCGCCAGCGCGCGGATCACCGGCAACACGCGCGCGGCCTCCTCCGCCGCGCTCACCTGCACGGCGCCGGGGCGGGTCGATTCGCCGCCCACGTCCACGATGTCGGCGCCCTCAGCCGCCAGCCTGCGCCCCTGCGCGATGGCGTCGGCGGGGTCGAAGTAGCGCCCGCCGTCGGAAAAGCTGTCGGGCGTGACGTTCAGCACCCCCATCAGCGCGACGCGCGCGCCGGGGGCGAAGGGCTGGCTCACAACAGCCCGTCGGCGCGGAACAGCGCCTTGAGGTCCTGCTCGGGCCTTGCGCCGATGTGGCCGATCACCTCGCCCGCCGCCAGACACCCCATCCGCCCGCAGGTGGTCAGGTCGCGGCCATGGGTCAGGCCGTAGAGGAACCCGGCGGCGAACAGGTCGCCCGCGCCGGTGGCGTCCACGCGCGGCATCGGCGCGGCGGGAACGGTCAGGATCTCGTCGGGGCGCACCAGATGCACACCCTTCGGGCCGATGGTGCAGGCGGTCAGCGGCGTCTCCGCTTGCGCCGCCGCCATCGCCTGCTCCAGCGTGTCGGTCTGGTAGAGCGCCAGCAGTTCGTGCTCGTTGGCGAACAGCAGGTCCACGTCCTCGCGCACCATGGCGCGAAAGGCGTCGCGGTGGCGTTCGATGCAGAACGGATCGCTGAGCGTGATCGCGACGCGCCCCCCGGCCTGCTTGGCCGCGCGGATCGCCTTGCGGAACGCCTGCTGGCTGTCGGGGCCGTCGAAGCGATAGCCCTCCAGATAGATCCAGTCGGCTTCCGCCATCGTCGCCGGGTCGATGTCGTCGGGCGTCAGGTGCGCCGAGACGCCGAGATAGGTGTTCATCGACCGCTCGCCGTCGGGCGTGACCAGCACCATGCAGCGCCCGGTCTCCTCGCCGTGATCGGCGGCGGGGGCGGGCGTCGTGTCGAAGGTCACGCCGAGGCTGCGGATGTCATGGGCGAAGATCGCGCCAAGCTGGTCGTCGCGCACCTTGCCGACATAGGCCGCCCGCGCGCCCAGCATCCCCAGCCCGGCGATGGTGTTGGCCGCCGAGCCGCCCGAGACCTCGCGCGCCGGGCCCATCCGGTCATAAAGCGCCACGGCGCGCGGGGCGTCGATCAGCTGCATGATGCCCTTCTCGACGCCATGGTCGCTGAGAAAGGCGTCCTCGACCCGGGCGAGAATATCGACGATTGCGTTGCCGACGCCGACGACGTGATAGCGCTTCATGCGGTTTTTTCCTCGAATGAACAGATGTCCGCGATGGCGCAGCGCGCGCAGGCGGGTTTGCGCGCGGTGCAGGTGTAGCGGCCGTGCAGGATCAGCCAGTGATGGGCGTGCAGCGCATAGTCGGCGGGCACGGCGTCCTCCAGCGCCCGCTCCACCGCCAGCACGTCGCGCCCCGGAGCCAGACCGGTGCGGTTGGCGACGCGGAACACATGGGTGTCCACCGCCATCGTGGGCTGGCGCCACCACATGTTGAGCACCACGTTGGCGGTCTTGCGCCCGACGCCGGGCAGCGACGCCAGCGCCGCGCGCGAACAGGGCACCTCGCCGCCATAGTCTGCGGCCAGGATCGCGCTGAGGCGCATCACGTTCTTCGCCTTGTTGCGAAAAAGCCCGATGGTGCGGATGTGCTCGATCAGCCGCGCCTCGCCCAGATCGAGCATCTTTTGCGGCGTGTCGGCCTCGGCGAACAGGGCGCGCGTGGCGCGGTTCACGCCCTTGTCGGTCGCTTGCGCGGACAAGGCGACCGCCACCAGCAGAGTATAGGCGTTCAGGTGCTCAAGCTCGCCCTTCGGCTCGGGGTCGAGCGCGTGGAGGCGGCGAAACATCTCGCGGATCTGGGCGTAGGCGAGCGGCTGGACCATGCAGGCGGTTTGCCCCGCCGCGCGTTCCGGCGCAAGCGGTTCACGACCACGCCAGCGCCGCGCCCGCCGCGATCAGCGCCACGCCCGCGCCCTCGCGCGGCGTCAGCCGCTCGCCAAAGCCGAAATACGACACGAGCATCAGCAGCACCACCTCCACGCCCAGGATCGCCGCATAGACCATGCCCAGCCGGTCGAGCCGCAGCGCCATGGTCTCCAGCGTCACCGCGCCGAACAGGCACAGCACGATGACGACGCCGGTCAGCGCCGCCGGGGTCTGCCCCCACAGCTTCATCGCCGCCATCGAGCCGACATAGAGCGTCGCCGACCCGGCGATGAACACCGCCCCCGCCACGGTGCGCAAGCCCGGTTGCACCAGTGTCGTCGTATTATCCATCATGACGTCCTCCCCCGCCGCTTCGCCAGAGCATGGCTTACGCTGCGTCAGCGCATCGTCAGCATCGCATGAACTGTTCGCCGCT
>CAZRFB010000275.1:0-4308 GCA_964599185.1 uncultured Rhodobacterales bacterium
GCGGTCAAAGCCGACCGCGCCCAGCAGCGCCTCGCGGTCGAGGATCAGCGGATCGAACGGCAGGAACACCTCCGCGACCACGAACGGCATCCCCTGCGGCAGCGGCGCCAGCGCCTGAAGCCGCGCGGCCGAGGCGTTGGCCCCCGAGCCTTGCGCCCGCATCCAGTTCACCGTGGCGCCGGTGGCGCCGCCGGTGATCGAGCTCAGCACCACGCCGCCGCCCGCGCCAAGGACCTCCGGCTCCGCCATCACCCGCGCCAGTTCGAAATAAACGCCCAGATCGGTGCTCTGGCTCAAGGCGTCGAACGCGGCGCGGTCGCGGATCGTGTCGGCGCGCGACACAAGGTCCGCCATGCCCGCCGCGATGCGGTCGGCGCGCGCGTTCAGCTCCAGATAGCGCCCGACATCCAGCGCCGCGACAACGCCAAGCGCCATCAGCGGCAGCAGCAGCGCCGCCTCCACCACCACCGCGCCGCCGGCGCAGCGCCACAGCGCGCGCAAGCGCCTCAGAAGATCAGAACGGTTCATTGCGCACCACGATCTGCGCCTGATGCAGCAGGCGCGCCCCCATGATCGGCGTCAGCAGCGGATGACGCACCGCCTGCGCCATGGTGAGGCGGAACACGACATGATCGCCCGAGCCGCCCGGCTCGGCGCGGCCCATGTCGGCGTCCCAAGTCCCGTTGCCGTTGACGTCGGTGAACGTCTCGCCGAAGTCATAGACGCCGTTATAGGGAGGATTGTCGGTGAACGGCTCGGGGCGGCCGATGTTGCGCGGATCGACATAGGCGCGCATCTCGATGCGCAGCGGCGCCGCCACGCCGTCGTCGCTTTCGGCCAGCCAGCCGCTGTCCCAATAGCAAAAGCCGCCGCCGGGCGGGCAGACGTGCGCGGTGACGATGCGGCGGATCTCGGCGGGGCGCGTGGTTCCCGCTGGGATCGCGCCGATGATCGACGCCCGCGCCGCCGCCGCCGCGCCCATCTCCAGCGACACGGCGCCCGCGTGCAGCATCACCCCGGCGAACCCGACCGTGGCCAGCCCGATCGCGATCGGCGCCAGGATCGCGAACTCGACCGCCGCCAGCCCGCTGCGGTCGGCGGCGAGGCGTTTGAGGCGGCGCGCGGTCATTTCCTGAACTTCCTGTAGAAGGCCATGTTGTCCTTCGCCTCCTGTCGCGGCAACTCGGCGACCAGGATCTGCTCGGCCTCTTTGGGCTTGCCCGCCAGCGCGTAGGCCAGCGCCAGATTGTGCGCCGCCTGCGGCACGCGCACCGGCGCGCGCGCCAGATCGTCGAGCGCGCGCACCGCCTGCGCCGCGTCGCCGCCCAGCGCCACCGACAGCGCGCGGTTGGTCATCACCGCGCGGTTGACCGGATCGCGCGCCAGAATCGCGTCGTAGAGCGCCTGCGCCTCGCGGTGGCGGCCGCGCAAATCCAGCGAGACCGCCGCGCCGTTCAGCGCCACCGCGTTCTGCGCGTCGATGGCCAGCGCGGCGCGGAAATGCGCCTCCGCCGCCGCCGCCTCGCCGCCCGCCAGCGCGACGCGCCCCAGGCCGACGCGCGCCTCGATGGAATCCGCGCGCATCGCGGCGAGCTTGCGATAGGCCTCGCCCGCCTCCGGGTAGGCGCCGACGCGATAATAGGCGTCGGCCAGCGCGCGGCGCGGCTCGGGCGCGTCGGGGCGGCCGGCCACGGCGCTTTCGAAGATGCGCACGGCGGAAGCCATGTCGCCCCCCGCCGCCGCCGCCTCGCCCAGCCGCAGCGCGCTCTCCAGCCCCAGCGGCGCGCCCATCGCGGGGCCGGTCGGCGCCTCGCCGGGCATGCCCTGACAGGCGGCCAGCAGCAGAGCGGCGCACAGCAGGGGCGCGCGGCGCAGGATGCGGGTGAAGGTCATGGCGCGGGTTCTCCTGCGGGGGGCGCGACGGGCGCGCGGCGAATGGGGAGGGGCGGGCGCAGGCGGCTCATGGCGCGGCCCCGCCGAACATGGCGCCGATCGAGACGATCGCCGGGCCGACCACCACCACGAAAACCGCCGGCATGATGAACACGATCAGCGGCACCGTGAGCAGCGCGGGCAGCTTGGCGCCGCGCTCCTCCGCCGCGATCATCTTGGCCTGCCGCAGATCGCCGCCCAGCGCCTTGAGCGACTCGGTGAACGGAGAGCCGTAGCGGATGGTCTGGATCAGCGTCAGCGCGAAGGCGCGCGCCTCACGCAGCTCGGCCCGCTCGCCGAAATTGCGCAGCGCGTCGGCGCGGTCGGGCAGCGCCTGAAGCTCCGCCGTGGTGATCGCCAGCTCCTCGGCCATGTCGGGCGCGAAGCCGCGCATCTCACGCGAGACGCGGTCGAGCGCCATGTCGAGGCTCTGGCCCGCATAGGCCGCGATCACCATCAGGTCGATGGCGTCGGGCAGCGCGCTTTTTAGCCGCGCGCGGCGCGCGTTGCGCCGCTTGCCCAGCGCCATTTCGGGCGCGATGGCGCCCAGCACGCCGCCGCCCGCGATCAGCGCCCAGTGGACCATGACGACATCACCGCCGAAGCCGCCCTTGGCGACGGCGAGCCAGCCGCCCAGCGCGCCAAGCCCGGCCCCGACGATCTTGGCCGCCGCCAGCGCCGTCAGCGCGTTCTCATGGCGATAGCCCGCCGCCCACAGCAGCTTGCGCATCTCGGCGCGATCCTTCTCGCGCGCAAAGAACGCCTGAGAGAGCGCGGTCATGAGCGGCCCGGTCATCGCCGCAAGGTTGGCCGCCGCCAGCGCGGTGATCGAGGTTCCGCGCTCGGGCGCGTCGATGCGCAGGCAATAGCGCTCCAGCCGCGACAGGGCCTTGCGCCGCCGCGCGCTGATGATGTCGAACGTCACGCCAAGGCCCAGCAGGACGGCGGCGCCCACCGCCAGCGCCGCGAACAAGAGGGCGCGCCCGTCGATCATCGCCGCCGCCGTGTCGATGAACTGCGCCGGGGTCATGGCTTCGCCTTCACCATCCAGCGGATCACCAGCAGGCCGGTGGTCAGCATCCCGCCCGCGCCCATCAGCATGGTCTGGCCGAGGCCGGGCTGGAACAGCTTCATGGTCTGCTCGGGGTTGAGCAGATATACGCCCGCGCCCGCCACGAACGGGATCGCGCCGACGATGATCGCCGACATGCGCCCCTCGGCGGTCAGCGCCTGCACCTTCAGCCGCGCCTCCTTGCGCTTGCGCAGCACCATGTGCAGGTTGTCGAGACTGTCGCCCAGCTGCCCGCCGGTTTCGCGCTGGATCACCATGGCGATGGCGAGAAAGGTGAAGTCGGGCAGATCGACCCGCCGCGCCGCCGACCGCAGCGCCTGGCGCATGTCCACGCCCAGATCGTCCTCATCGCCGATCTGCGAGAACACCGGGCCGACCGGCGCGCCGATCTCCTTGCCGACCATGCGGATCGCGGCAGGCACGGCGTATCCCGCGCGCACCGACCGGGTCAGCAGCTCCACCCCCTCCACAAGCTGATCGAGAAACGAGATCATCCAGCGGCGGCGCATCTCGCCCTGAACCACCCAGAACGCCAGCAGCCCCGCCGCCGCGCCCACGCCCAGCGCGTGCGCGGGCGCCATGCCGGGGCCGAGCGCGGCGAACGTCGCCGCCCCCAGCCCGGTGATCGCGGCGATGGCGAACAGCGTGCGCAGCGCCTTGCGCCCGCCGATGTTGGCGGCGGTCCGGTCGAGCCAGCGGATCGTCGCGCCGCGCAAACCGACCTTGCGCACCGAGAACACGTCGGCGTCCAGCGCGGCGGCGCCGGTCTCCTCGCCGCCCATCGCATGCGACAGCATCGCGTCGAGCCGCGCCGCCGTGCGCGCGCGGGGGCTGTTGCGCAGCCGCGCGTCCAGCGCGATCACGAAGGCCGCCCCGACAGCCAGCGCGATCACGATCAGCGCTGGTCCGGTCAGGGCGTCGATGAGGGCGGAGGCGTTCATGGCCGCGCTCACGTCATCTGCATCAGCGCGTCGATCTCGGCCTCAAGGCCGTATTCGCGCGCGCGTTCGACAAACAGCGGCCGCAGCCCGGAGGGCACGAACCGCCCGATGATCTTTTCGCCCGCCGCGCCGCCGTCGGCGACGAACTGATACAGGTCCTGCGTCACCACCACGTCGCCCTCGACGCCCGCGACCTCGACGATCTGGATCACGCGGCGCACGCCGTCGCGCATCCGCGCCACCTGCACCACCAGATGCACGGCGCTGACGATCTGCGCGCGCACGAAGCGCAGCGGCAGGTTGGGGTTGCCGGAGATCACCATGTTCTCCAGCCGGATCAGCGCGTCGCGCGCGGTGTTGGCG
>CAZRFB010000276.1:0-6355 GCA_964599185.1 uncultured Rhodobacterales bacterium
CGGGCGTGCTGGCGTCGGCGCTGGCGCAGGCCGAGGCGCGCGGCGCCTGTGGGCCGCTGGTCTGGGCGGCGGGCGAGGGCTGGCACCCCGGCGTGGTCGGCATCGTCGCCAGCCGCCTCAAGGAACGGTTCGACCGTCCCGCCGTGGTGATCGGGCTGGACGGCGCCGAGGGCAAAGGCTCGGGCCGCTCGGTCGAGGGCGTGGACCTGGGCGCCGCCATCGCGACGCTGACGCGCGAGGGGTTGCTGCTGAAGGGCGGCGGCCACCGCATGGCGGCGGGCCTCACCGTGGCGCGCGACCGGCTCGACGCCGCCATGGCGCGGCTCGGCGCGCTGATGGCGCGGCAAGGCGCGGGTCGGGGCGGGCCGCGCGATCTGCGGCTCGACGGCGCGCTGGCGCCGGGCGGCGCGAGCGTGGAGCTGGTCGAGATGCTGGAGGCCGCAGGCCCCTGGGGCGCCGCCGCGCCCGCGCCGCGCTTCGCGCTGCCGCAGGTGCGCCTCGCCTTCGCCAAGACGGCGGGTGAGCGCCATGTGCGCCTGACGCTGGCCGACGGCCCGGCGCGCATCGACGCCATCGCCTTCGGCGCCATGGACGGGCCGCTGGGGCCGTTCCTGCTGGCGCATGGCGGCGGCATGATCCACGCCGCCGGGCGGCTGGTTCTGGACGACTGGGGCGGGCGGCGGCGCGTCAAGCTGCACCTCGACGACGCCGCCAGCGCCGAGGGCGCCTGAACGCGCAGCCTTGAAACCCTCGGCCGGGCGACATATGGAGATGCGGCGAGCGCACCGTTCGTCTAGCGGTCCAGGACGTCGCCCTTTCACGGCGAAAACACGGGTTCGAGTCCCGTACGGTGTACCATCTCCCTGCAATCGCCTTCAGGCGCCACCCATGTCGCGGCGCCATTCGCGCCGCGCATGTGCTACTGCTCGCGCGGAGGCGCCGCGCATGACCGACTCGACCCGTCGCAAGACCCTGCTGCTGACCGGCGCGAGCCGGGGCATCGGCCACGCCACCGTGAAACGGTTCTCATCGGCGGGGTGGCGAGTGATCAGCTGTTCGCGCCAGCCGTTTCCGGAGGACTGTCCGTGGGAGGCGGGCGAGGACGATCACATTCAGGTCGATCTCTCCAGCCCGGACAGGACCATGCAGGCGGTGGAGGAGATCCGGCGTCGCCTGCCCGAGGGCAAGCTCGACGCGCTGGTGAACAACGCCGGGATTTCGCCGAAAGGGCCGGAGGGCGAGCGGCTCAACACCCTGAACACCGACCTGCGCGACTGGGGCAAGGTGTTCCACGTCAACTTCTTCTCCAGCGTCGTGCTGGCGCGCGGGCTGTTTGCGGAGCTGAAGGCGGCGCAGGGCGCCATCGTCAACGTCACCTCGATCGCGGGCGCGCGGGTGCATCCGTTCGCGGGCGTCGCCTACGCCACCTCCAAGGCCGCGCTGGCGGCGCTGACGCGCGAGATGGCGGCGGATTTCGGGCCGCACGGCGTGCGCGTCAACGCCATCGCGCCGGGCGAGATCGAGACCGCGATCCTCAGCCCCGGCACCGACAAGCTGGCCGAGACCATCCCGCTGCGCCGCCTCGGCAAGCCCGAGGAGGTGGCGCGCACGATCTATTACCTTTGCTCCAACGAGAGCAGCTATGTGACCGGCGTCGAGATCGAGATCAACGGCGGGCAGCATGTGTAGGCCCGCCGGTTATCCGCGCCGGGCGTCGGCGTGAACACCGGTTCCGACGCGAACATCAGGTAGAGCAGCGCAATACCGGCGAAGATCAGCGCCCAGAGGAACGCATGGCGCAGCGCCGCGCCCATCCGCCCGCGATAGGTGGCCAGCACGCCGCTGGCGACCAGCAGCCCCAGCAGCAGCAGATAGAGCGCGCGGGCGGTCTCGTCGCCGCTGATCACGCGGCTTCCGCCTCGGCTTCCTCCAGCCGTTCCTGCGCCTGAAGCCACAGCGTCTCGGCCCGCTTCATGCCCGCAAGCACTTCGGCGCGCTTGATCTTGAGTTTCTCGAACTTGAGCGGATCGGGGTCGGTGTAGAGATCGGGGTCGGCGAGCAGTTCGTCGATTTTCGCCTGCATCGCCGCCAGCTTGTCCACCCGCGCCTCGCAGGCCGCCACTTCGGCGCGCAGCGCGGCGAGGTCGCGGCGCGCCTGCGGCGTGGCGCGCTTGCGCGGCCGGGGCGGAGGCGACGCCGCCACCCGCCCGCCCGCGCCGCGCTGGCCCAGCAGCAGGGCGCGATAGTCGTCCATGTCGCCCTCGAACGGCTTCACCGCGCCGTCGTTGACCAGCCACAGCCGGTCGGCCACCGCCTCGACCAGAAACGGGTCGTGGCTGATCAGGATCACCGCGCCGGGATAGTCGTTGAGCGCCAGCGCCAGCGCCTCGCGGCTCTCCATGTCGAGGTGGTTGGTCGGCTCGTCGAGGATGATCATCTGCGGCGCGTCCAGCGCCATCAGAATCATCAAAAGCCGCGCCTTCTGCCCGCCCGACAGCCGCTCCACCGCCGTCTCGGCGATGTCGGCGCCGATGCCGCCCGCCCCCAGCCGCGCGCGCAGCTGCGACTGCTTCTCGTCCGGCCTGCGGCGCTGGATGTGCTGGATCGCGTTCTCGCCCTCGGTCAGCTCGTCGAGCTGGTGCTGGGCGAAAAACCCGATCCGCAGCTTGGGCGACAGCGTCAGCTTGCCCGCCATCGGCTTCAGCCGCCCCGAGATCAGCTTGGCGAGCGTCGATTTGCCCTGACCGTTGGCGCCCAGCAGCGCGATGCGGTCGTCGGGGTCGATGCGCAGCGACAGCTTGCGCAGCACCACCTCGCGGCCATAGCCGACGGCGGCGTCCTCCAGCGCCAGGATCGGCGGCGCCAGCTCCTCGACGGCGGGAAAGCGGAACGGCGCCACCGGGGCGGTGTGGCCCACGGTGATCGGCGTCATCCGCTCCAGCATCTTGATGCGGCTCTGCGCCTGCTTGGCCTTCGACGCCTTGGCGCGGAAGCGATCGACAAAGCTCTGGATATGGGCGCGCGCGGCGGCCTGCTTGCCGGCGGCGGCCTGAAGCTGCGCCGCCTTCTCGCGCCGGATCCGGTCGAAGGTGTCGAAATCGCCGGGGGTGTAGCCCAGCTTGCCGCCCTCCAGCGCCAGAATCCCGGTCACCGAGCGGTTCAGCAGTTCGCGGTCGTGGCTGATGATCAGCGCGGTGTGCGGATAGCGGGCGATGAAGTTCTCAAGCCACACCGTGCCTTCAAGGTCGAGATAGTTGGTCGGCTCGTCCAGCAGCAGCAGGTCGGGCCGCGAGAACAGCACCGCCGCCAGCGCGACGCGCATCCGCCAGCCGCCGGAGAAATCGGCGCAAGCGCGCGCCTGCGCCGCGCTGTCAAAGCCCAGGCCGTGCAGGATCGACGCCGCCCGCGCCTCCGCCGAATGGGCGTCGATGTCGGTCAGCCGCGTCTGGATCTCGGCGATGCGGTGGGCGTCGGTCGCGGTCTCGGCCTCGGCCATCAGCGCGGCGCGCTCACGGTCGGCGGCCAGCACCGTGTCGAGCAGGCTGTCCTGCGTCGCGGGCGCCTCCTGCGCCACGCCGCCGATGCGCGCGTCGGCGCGCACCACGATCGACCCCTGATCGGGCTCGTAAGACCCCTCGATCAGCCGGAACAGCGTCGATTTGCCGGTCCCGTTGCGGCCCACCACGCCCACCTTGGCGCCGACGGGAACGCGGGCGGTCGCGCCATGGAACAGGCGCGCGCCGGCGAGGGTGAAGGTCATGTCGGTTATGGTCAGCATGGGCGCAGGGGCTATCAGAGGGGGGAGAGGCTGTCCACAATGCGGGGCGATTCGGGTGGGGCGATGGCAGGCATGATCGCGCGTCCGTCCGAGACCCTTATGGCGCTGATCCGCGCCGCGCGGCTGGAGGGCGGCGCGGTTCCCGACGCGCCCGCCGCCGCCGCGCTCGCCGCCATCGGCGCCAGCGCGGCGGAGACCACGCATCTCCTCGCGCTGTTGCGCGCCGACAACGGCGGGCGCTTCGAGGCCGAGGCGCTGCGCCGTCACGCCCAGATGGGCGCCGAGACCCTCGCGCGCGCCATCGACGCCATCGAGGACCGCAGCGCCACATGGTATGCGCCGATGCAGGCGCTGGGCGGCGCGGGGGCGCTGGCCGGGCTGGTCGGCCTGTTCGGCGCCACCGTGGCGACCGGCGGCGCGGCGGCGCTGCTGGCGGGCGGCGCGGCGGTGATGGGCGTGGGCTTTGCGCGCCGCGACGCCGCCAACCGCGAGAAGCACCGGCTGCGTGGTGAGCGCGCCGCGCTGGCGTTCGTGGCGCGCGAACTGGAAAAGCTCGCGTGACCCCCCATTTTTCTGCTAACATCTGCCTGCGAGAGGATGAAAGGACGGCGGCGCATGGATTTCAGCATCGCGAACCCGGTGAACCTGATCGGCTATGGGCTTGGCGCGGCGATGGTCGTCGGCGCCGTTGCGGTCTGGCTGCAAGGCCGCCGCGCCGCCCGCGATCATGCGCGGCTGAGCGCGGTCACGGTTCTCGGCGGCGTGGGGCGCTCGCTCGACGACGCGCTGCGGCAGGCCGAGGCCGCGCGCAAGCGGCGCTGACCGCCGCCTAGTTCCGCAGCGTCTTCATGTAGGCCAGCAGCGCCGCGATCTGGTCGCGGCTGAGGCCGGGGTCGGGCATCGGCGGATGCGGCGCCGCCATCCACGCCGCCAGCGCCGCGTCGTCGCGGCTTGCCGCCAGCGTGGCGAAGGCGGGCGCCGCGTCGCCGCCGGAGGCTTGCGCCGGGCCGGTCGCGTGACACGCCGCGCACCAGCGCTCCGCCAGCGCGCGCCCTTCCGCCGCCTCATCCGCCAACGCAGGCGCGGCGAGCGCCGCCATCAGGACCAACCGCCACATCGTCCGCATCCTTTCGCCAAGACTGCGCGCAGCATCGCACGGATGCGCGCCCGCTGGCGACGGGACGCGCCGCCTCACCCCCCGGCTGTCGGACGGCGCAGCAGCAGATGGGTGCAGCGGTAGGTCAGGATCGTCTCGCCGTGCTGGTTGGCGAAGGCGTAGTCGAGCACGGCGATCCCACGGTCGGGCTTGGACGCCGACGCCCGCGCCGAGACCACCTCCGCCCGCACCCGGATGGTGTCGCCGGGGCGCACCGGGCGCAGCCAGCGCAGCGTCTCGATGCCCGGCGAGCCGAGCGAGCAGCGCCGCAGCGCGCCCTCCGCCAGAAACAGCCTAAACCCCACCAGCAACGTCTGGAAGCCGCTGGCGATCAACCCGCCGTAGGGTGATTCGGCGGCGGCCAGCGCGTCGAGGTGGAACGGCTGCGGGTCCCACTGCATCGCGAAATCGAGGATCTGCGCCTCGCTGATCGTGGCGCCCGCCGTCTCGATCACCAGACCGGGGGCGAAATCCTCAAACCACATGGCGTCCATCGTCCTCGCCCCCTTCATGCGCCCGCGCAGAGCGCCAGCGGCTGACCGCGTAGCCGCCCGTCCTCGATGCGCAGCGCGCCGCCCGCGAAGGCCGCCAGCGCCGCCGGATACAGCCGGTGCTCCATCGCCAGCACCCGCGCGGCCAGCGTCTCCGCCGTGTCGCCCGCCAGCACCCGAACCGCGCCCTGGCCCAGGATGGGGCCGTCGTCCATCTCCTCGCGCACCAGATGCACGGTGCAGCCATGCAGCGCCACCCCCGCCGCCAGCGCGCGCTCGTGGGTGTGCAGGCCGCGAAAGGCGGGCAGCAGCGCGGGGTGGATGTTGATCAGCCGGTCGCGCCAGCGCGCCACGAACCACGGGCTGAGCAGCCGCATGAAGCCCGCAAGGCACACAAGATCGGCCCCTGCCGCCTCGATGCGCGCCGACAGCGCGCGCTCGAAACCCTCGCGGTCGCGGCCGAACGGCCGGTGATCGACCACGGCGGTCGCAACCCCCGCCGCCGCCGCCTTATCGAGCCCGCCCGCGTCGGGGTTGTTGGCCAGCACCAGCGGGCAGCACGCCGGATAGCCCGGCGCGCGCATCGCCGTCAGCAGCGCGGCCATGTTCGACCCGCCGCCCGAAATGACGATGGCCGCGCGCGCGCTCACGCCGCGGCGTTGCGATAGGCGACGCCCGCGCCTTCGACCGCGCGCCCGATCACGAACGCTCGCTCGCCCGCCTGCGCCAGCAGCGCGAGCGCGGTCTCGGCCTGGTCGGGCGGCACGGCGGCGACCATGCCGACGCCGCAGTTGAAGGCGCGCAGCATCTCGGCCTGCGCCACGCCGCCTTGCGCCGCCAGCCAGTCGAACAGCGCGGGGCGCGTCCAGGCGCTCAGGTCGATCTCGGCGCCCACGCCCTCGGGCAGCACGCGCGGCAGGTTGCCGGTCA
>CAZRFB010000277.1:0-2979 GCA_964599185.1 uncultured Rhodobacterales bacterium
CGGCGAGCGGAACCCAGATGGGCGCCGTCACGCAAGCGCCTGCAGCAGGTCGCGGTTTTCATCCATCACGATCTCGGCGGCGGCGAGCGCCTCCGCCAGGGCGGGATCGTGCGCCATGACCTTGAGCGAGCCATCGTCGCCACGCACTACGAAAAGCGTGTCGCCTTCTTTCGCATCGAGGATCGCCAACATCTCGGTTGTCAGCGTCATGACGGCGGAGTTCCCGACTTTCCGGATCTTGGTTTCAATCATGGTGCGCCTCTTTGTGTATATCGTAGTATATACTTCACTGATCGCGCCGGAGCAAGGCCGACGACGTCTGTCGTATGGATAGGGGCGGCGTGCGCCATCCGCCCGGGCTCCGCTTTCAAGAGTGGCGGGGAAATGAAAGGGGCACGGCGCCGAGTTCAAGGTGCCGGGGGCGCATGAGGCGACCCTGGGCGCAAGGCGATGATCGCCAACCTGGTGAGCAAGAATGCCGTGTGTCAATCGGCGTCGGATTCTGACCCCCGATCGGCGTCCAATTTTGACCCCCTCAGGATCTGGCCACGGCGGCCATCTGCACGCGACGGTTGCAGCGAGGGAGGGGTCCGGAGGCGCGTAGCCCTCAAGTAGCGCAGCGGCTCCGGGCCCCTCCCTCGCGGTCAGTTCCGATTGCGGATGCGCCAGCTCTCGTTGCCGGTTTCGACGATGTCGCAGTGATGGGTGAGCCGGTCGAGGAGCGCCGTGGTCATCTTGGCGTCGCCGAAGACGGTGGGCCACTCGGCGAAGGTCAGGTTGGTGGTGACCAGGATCGAGGTGCGCTCGTAGAGCGTGCTGATGAGGTGGAAGAGCAGCTGACCGCCGGCCTGGGCGAAAGGCAGGTAGCCGAGTTCGTCGACGATCACGAGGTCGATACGGCAGAGCTGATCGCCGAGCCTGCCGGCGCGTCCGGCGCGGAGGTCGGCGTCGAGGCGGTTCACGAGGTCGACGGCGCTGAAGAAGCGGACGCGGCGGCGGCTGTTAACGGCGTTCACGCCGATCGCGATGGCCAGATGCGACTTGCCCGTGCCTGTCCCGCCGACGAACACGGCGTTGCGGGTCTGGTCCATGAAGTCGCCGTCATGGAGGCTGCGCACCAGCGCCTCGTTCACGGGCGCGGCGTCGAAGTCGAACTCGGCGAGGTGCTTCATCACAGGGAATTGGGCGGCGCTCATCTGGTAGCGCACCGAGCGCGCGGTCTTCTCGGCCAGTTCGGCCTTCAGGAGATCGCCGAGGATCTCGGTGGGAGCGCGCTTGTGCTGGATGCCGGCGCGCATGGTCTCGTCATAGACAGCGCGCATGCCGGCGAGCTTCAGCGCGCGCATCATCTCGAAGATCTCATGCCGTTCCATGGCGCGCCTCCGCGATCAGGCGGTCGTAGCGGGCACAGTCGGCGACCGGCTCCTCGCGCAGACGCAGATGCGCGGGTGGCGTCACGGTCTCGGCCGGTGCAGGGGCCGTGCGGCGGGCGAGGATGTTGATGATGGCGTCGGCGCTGCGCAGGCCGGCCTGAAGGGCTTCGGCGCAGGCCGCTTCCACGGCCTCAACGCCCTGCTGGTGGGCGGCGACGAGCAGGTCGACCATCTGTCGGTCGCCACCTTCGACCCCGGCGAGCCGTGCCTGCACCCGCGTCATCGCCGGCGGCAGCGTCATGCGCTTGAAGGGCGCGCCGTTGCGCAGCGCCCCCGGCTTGCGCTCGAGGACCGGGACATAGTGCCATGGATCGTAGACGGTCTGGTCGCGACCAAAGACGCGGGCATGCTCGCCGACCACGGCGCCGTCCTGCAGCATGACTACGCGATCGGCGAAGGCGCGGACCTGCACCGGCCGGCCGACCGCCTCGGCCGAGACGCTGTAGCGGTTGCGGTCGAAGCTCACGAGGCAAGTCTTCGACACCGCGGCAGTCGTCTCGGCGTAGCCGTCGAAGCGACCTTGCCACGGCACGAGCGCGGCGCGCTCCGCTTCGAACACCTCGAGGATGGTCTTGTCCTTCATCTCCGGATGCCGTGTCCGCGCGGCGGAGGCGAGCGTACGCTCACGCAGGATCGCGTTGAGCTCGGCATAATCAGCGACGTGGGGCCGGGGCTTGAAGTCGTCGTCGCGCGAGGTCTTCACCTGGTTCTCGACCTGACCCTTCTCCCAACCGGCGGCCGGCGTGCAGGCGGTCGGCTCCACCAGGTGATGCGAGCACATGCGCTGGAAGCCGCGGTTGAAGCGGCGATCCTTGCCCACCAGGATCGCGTCGACCGCCGTCGACATGTTGTCGTAGATCCCGCGCGCGCAGGCGCCGCCGAAAAAGGCGAAGGCGCGATCATGGGCGTCGAAGACCCTTGTGAGGCGGTCCGGGCTTGCCCGGACGAAACGCGCCAGTGGCGCGTTTCGAGCCGATCAAGGCCCGTAGGGCTCCTGGGTCTCGCGCGGATAGGCGACCCGGAAGCGCATCCGGCTGTGGCAGAGCCGGATATGCGCGACCTTCACCTTGGTCGTGACGCCGCCCATCACGACCCATTCGTGGCTCCAGTCGAACTGGTAGGCCTCGCCGGGCGCAAAGGTCAGGGGCACGAAGGCTTGGGCCACACCGCCATGGCGCAGGCGCCGCCAGCGCTGCGCGTGACGTCGGACCGCATCGTAGCCGCCCGCGTAGCCCTCCCGGCGCAGGTCATCGAAAATCCGCGTCAGCCGGAAGCGGTCCCGCTTCACACGCTTCTCGTTGGCATCCAGCATCGCCTCGAGCCGCTCGACGAACGCGCCGAGCTTCGGCATCGGCGTCTCGGGCCGTTCGTACTGGAACGTGGTGTCCCCGGACCGAAGGATCTTGCGCACCGAGTTGCGGCTGATCCCGCGCTCCCGGCTGATCTCCTTGATGCTCTTGCCGTGAACAAAATGGTCCCGCCGGACCTTCGCCGTCGTCTCCAAGGAAATCATCCCCACTCTCGCCCCGATCTTCCAGCATGAAGA
>CAZRFB010000278.1:0-6905 GCA_964599185.1 uncultured Rhodobacterales bacterium
GACGCCGCTGTTTCAGGGCGGGCTGCTGGCGGTCTATGCCGGGTTCATCTTCGTGCAGGACTGGCGGCTGGGGCTGGCGGCGGTGGCGATGTTTCCGCTGCAGGGCTGGCTGATCCCGCGGATGCAGGCGCGGGTGATCCGCCTGAACCGCGAGCGTGCGCTGGGCGCGCGCGATCTGGCGGATTTCATCGGCGACAGCGTGGCGCGCATCGACGATGTGATCGTGGACGGGGCGGCGCGCTGGCGGCTGGCGCAGCTCTCGTCGCGGCTGCACCGGCAGGGGCGCATCCGGCTCGCGCTGTTCAGGCGCAAATATGCGATCAAGGTGGTGAACAACCTGCTCAACCAGTTGCCGCCGTTCTTCTTTTACGCCGTCGGCGGCTGGCTGGTGATCGGCGGGCGGCTGGACTTCGGCGCGCTGGTCGCGGTGCTGGCGGCGCAAAAGGAGATGGCGTCGCCGTGGCGCGAGATTCTGGTCTATGTGCAGAACTGGACCGACTATCGCGCGCGCTTCGGCTTTGTCGTCGAGGGGTTCGGCGGGCCCGACCTGCTGCCGCAGACCCGCATCGACGGCGCGCCGGGCGCGGCGCCGCTGGGCGGCGATTGCGAGATCGTCGTGCTCGACGGCGGCCCCGGCGCGGGCGGGCTGTTCGCGTCGCGCCTGATCCTGCCGCAGGGCGCCATGGTCGCCGTGCTGGGCGGCGAGGGCGGCGCGCGCGCGGCGCTGATGCGGATGATCGCGGGGCTTGAGACGCCGGTCTCGGGCGCGGTCACGCTGGGCGGCGTGGCGCTGGGCGACGCGACGCTGCCGCAGATCGGCGCGGCGCTGGGCCATGTCGGCGACGATCCGCCGCTTGGCGATCAGACGGTGCGCGCGGCGCTGACGGCGGGGCTGTTGCGCAGGCCGCCGCCGCTGTCGGGCGCGGCGGCGGCGGAGATGCTGGAGGAGGCGCGGCTCACCGGCGCGGCGGAGGTCGATCCGGAAGGCGACTGGACCGACTACGCCGCCGCAGGGGTGGCGGACGCCGCAGGGCTGGAGGCGCGCGTGCTGGCGCTGGCGCAAGACGCGGGGCTGGCGCCGGATTTGCGGGCGCTGGCGCTGGATGCGCCGATCCCCGCCGACGCGCTGACGCGCTGGGCGCCGCTGGTGGCGGCGGCGCGCGCGGCGCTGGCGCAGGGCGAGGATGCGGCGCTGGTCGCTGATCTGGTCGCGCCGTGGCGGCGCGACGCGCTGAACCCGCACGCCCGCCTGCTCGACAACCTGTTGTTCGGCGCGGTGGGCGCGGGGCCCGCCGACATTGACGCGGCGCTGGCGCGCGCCGACATCGCGGCGCTGCTGCGCGAGACCGGCGCCGAGGCGGCGCTGGTGGAGATCGGCGAGGCGATCGCGGCCGAGTTCGCCGGGCTGGTCGCGGCGGCGGGGCGCGACTCGGCGGTGTTCGCCGACATCGCAGGCTTTACGCAGGCGCAGATTCTGGCGGCGGCGGAGTATGCGGCGAGCGGGCCGCCCCGGCGGCGCGCGGCGGGGCGGCGGCGGTTCATGGCGGCGCTGGCGGCGGGTTTCACGCCTGCGCGCGACCGGCTTGACGTGCTTGACGCCGCGCGGGCCGCGCGGGTGCTTGCGCTGCGCGAGGCCGCCCGCGCGGCGCTGGCCAAAACGCCTTCGTTCGTGTTCTTCGACAGTGACGGCGTGAATCCTGCGTTGTCGCTGTTCGAGAATGTGGTGCGCGGCGCCCGCCGCTTCGACCGTCGCGGCGCCGCGCGCGGCCTTGTTGGCGCGGTCGAGGCCGCGTTGCTGCGCGCGGGCGCCGAAGAGGGCCTGCTGCGGCTGGGCCTGTCCGCCCCGGTCGGGCGCGCCGGGGCGCGGTTGCCGCGCGCGGCGCGGCAGCGCGCGGCGCTGGCGCGCGCGCTGCTGAAACGCCCGCGCGTTCTGGTGATCGAGGCGACGCTGGCGCCCGACGCGCTGGCGCTCGCCCGCCGCGCGGCGCCGGGGGCGACGCTGATCTACGCCGCCGCCGACGAAGCGGCGGCGCAGGGCGCCGATCTGGCGCTGCGCATCGACGCCGCAGGCCTTGCGACCCTGACGCCCGGGCCGATGCTGGAAGGAGAGAGGCGCCATGAGCCTTGACGACGCGGTGGGCGCGCTGCGCGCCTGCACGGTTTTCCGGCGGATCGACGACGGCAGGCTGAAGCTGATCGCGCTGACCGGCGAGACGCTCAGCTATCGCGAAGGCGAGACGCTGTTTGCGCGCGGCGACGCGGGCGACGCCGCCTATCTGGTGCTGTCGGGCGCCGCCGAGGTGCGTATGGACCCCGCCGCCGCGCCGGTCGCCCGGCTGGAGCGCGGCGAACTGTTCGGCGAGATCGCGGCGCTGTGCGACCGGCCCCGTATCGCCTTCGTGATCGCGGCGGCGCCGCTGGTGGTGCTGCGGCTGGATCGCGGCGTGCTGCGCAGGCTGCTGGCGGAGTTCGGCGATCTGGCCCTTGAGGTGATCCGGCTGATGGCCGACCGGCTTGAGACCGCCAACCTCAAGCTGGCGGCTCGCGACGCGCGCGACGCCGCGCACACGGATTCGTGATGCAAGCCCCTGCAAACCATGGCGCGATTGTGGCGTATGCCCTACCATCAGAAAATGAGAGATCAGGACTGGAAAGCGGGGCGGGATGAAGTGCGGCGCCTGCGACTACGTCAACCCGGCTGACGCCCGGTTCTGCGCCGGGTGTGGCGCGCGCATGGCGCCGCGCTGCCCCGCCTGCGCGCAGGAGGTTCTGGCCGACGCCGCCTTTTGCCACCATTGCGGCGCCGGGCTGCGGGCGCAGGCGCGCGGCGCGGCGGCGGCGGTCGCAGCGCCCGCGCCTGCGGAGCCGCCCGCAGAGACGCCCGCAGAGCCGCGTGCGGAGTCGCGTGCGGAGACGCCCGCAGAAACGCCAACAGAGCGGCCGCAGCCGCTGCGCGCGCCGTCGGGAGAGTTGCGGCAGGTGACGGTTCTGTTCGCCGATCTGGTGGACAGCACCGGCCTGACCCAGCGTCTGGACATCGAGGACTATCGCCGGGTTCTGGCCGCGTTCAAGCGGGTGGTGGTCGGCGCGGCGGAGGAGTTCGGCGGCCGCATGGGCGGCTTCGCCGGCGACGGCGGCGCGGTGTTCTTCGGCTATCCGGTGGCGTTCGAGGATGCGGCGGTGCGCGCGATCCATTGCGCGCGCGCGATCCTGCGTGGCGTCGCGGCGCTGGAGACGGAGCTGGCGCAGCTGCGCGTCGCGGTGCAGGCGCGGCTGTCGGTCCACACCGGCGCGGTGGTGGTGGACGACGCCGAGCGCGAGGGCGGCGATCTGTTCGGCGAGGCGCCCAATGTGGCGGAGCGGCTGAAGCAGGCGGCGCAGCCGGGCGACATCGTGGTGTCGGACACCACCCGGCGGCTCGCCGAGCGGCGGTTCATGTTCGCCGACATGGGCGAGCAGACGCTGCGCGGGGTCGAACGGCCGGTGCGCGCCTATCTGGTGGTCGGGCTGTCGCGCGACGCCGATCCGATGAGCGGCCTTGCGGCGGAGATCCTCGGGCGCGGCGGCGAACTGGCGGTGCTGCGCCAGCGCTGGGAGAGCGCAGCGGAGGGCGAGGGTCAGCTTGTGCTGCTGTCGGGCGAGGCGGGGATCGGCAAGTCGGCGCTGATCCGGGTGTTCCGCGACGCGCTCGCCAGCCTGCCGCACCGCGTGCTGAGCCTGAGCGGCTCGACCATCCGGCAGGGCAGCGCGTTTCATGTGCTGCGCACCGGGTTCGAGCGGTTCATCGGCGCGCAGGAGGGCGCCTCGGCGCCGGAGCGCGCCGAGCAGGCGCGGGCGTTCCTCGCGGCGGAGGGGCTTGACGCGGATCAGTTCCTGCCCGCGCTGGCGCAGTTGCTCGATTTCGAGGCCGAGGCGCCGCTGCAGGGCGCGCCGCAGCAGGTGCGCCGCGCGGTCGCGGTGGCGCTCGCGACGCTGCTCGACGCGCTCGACGCGCGCGATCCGCTGCTGATTGTGGTGGAGGATCTGCACTGGGTGGATCCCTCGACCATCGAATTCCTGTCCGACATCGCCGACATGGAGGGCGCGCGGCGGCGCATGATGGTGGCGACCTATCGGCCCGATTATACGCCCACCTGGCGCGCGCGGCCCAACACCACCGCGCTGATGCTGAGCCGCCTCAGCCGCCGCGACACGATGAAGGTGATCGCGATGGTGGCGGGCAAGCCGCTGCCGCCGGAGGTGGCCGACCAGATCGCCGAGCGCACCGACGGCGTGCCGCTGTTCATCGAGGAGCTGACCAAGATGGTCATCGAATCGGGGCTGCTGCGCGACGCGGGCGATCACTATGCGCTCGACCGCCCGCTGCCGCCGCTGTCGATCCCGGTGTCGCTGCAGGACTCGCTGATGGCGCGGCTCGATCGGCTGGCGGCGGTGAAGGACGTGGCGCAGATCGCCGCCGCGATCGGGCGGCGGTTTCCGCAGGCGCTGCTGCGCAAGGTTTCGGGGCTGGTGCGCGAGACGGTGGACGAGGCGCTGGCGCAGCTGACCGACGCCGAGCTGATCTTTCAGCTGCGCGCCTCGCCGGACGCCGAGTTCGAGTTCAAGCACGCGCTGGTGCAGGACGCGGCCTATCACTCGCTGCTGCGCAGCGCGCGGCGCGAATGGCACGGGCGGATCGCCGAGACCATCGCGCGCGATTTTCCCGACATCGCCGCCGCCGAGCCGGAGGTGCTGGCGCATCACTGGACCGAGGCGCGCCGCTTCGACAAGGCGGAGTGCTGCTGGACGGCGGCGGCGGGGCAGGCGCTGGCGCGGTCGGCCAACCTCGAGGCGATCACGCATTTCGAGGCGGCGCTCGCCTGCATCGAGCAGCAGCCGCCCAGCGCCGCGCGCGACCGGCGAGAGCTTGACCTGCGCATCGCGGTGGCGGTGCCGCTGGCCACCGCGCGCGGCTACGCCCATGAGAGCGTGCGCGCCGCCTATGCGCGGGCGCAGACGCTGTGCGACGCGGTCGGCGAGACAGAGCGGCTGTTTCGCGTGGTCTATGGCCTGTGCCGCCACGACATGATGGCCGCCGACCATCAGCGCGCGCTCAAGACGGCGCGCCGCCTCAGCGCGGTGGCGGATGAGGACGGCGACCCCGCGCATCAGGCGGCGGCGGACCGCGCGATGGGCTCGACGCTGTTCTATCTGGGCGACCACCACGCCGCGCTGGAGCGGCTCGACCACCTCGCCCGGCTCGACCTGTCGGCGGAAAAGCGGCGCGAGGCGCTGTCCTACGACGTGGTGGACTTCAAGGTTGCGGGCGCGTCCTACGCAAGCTGGCTGTGCTGGCTGACCGGGCGCGCCGACGACGCCCGCGCTGAAACCGTGCGCGCCATCGCGCTGGGCGAGGAGACCGGCCACCTGTTCAGCCTGGCGCTGGCGCGCGCCTTCGCCAGCTGGACGGCGGAGTTCTGCGGCGATCTCAACGCGTGCGGCGACCATGCGCAGACGCTGGCCAAGCTGTCGCGCGACAACAATTTCGGCTTCTGGACCGGATGGGCGCAGATCATGGAGGCGATCGCGGCCGACGGGCCCGACACGACGCTGCAGATCAACGAGGGGCTGGCGCTGTGGCGCGGCACCGGCGCGCGGCTGGCGATGTCGTATTTCCTGTGGCTGAAGGCGCGCACGCTGCTGAAGGACGGCGACGCCGCGCGCGCGCTGTCGGCGCTGGACGAGGCCGAGCGGCTCGACGCCGCGTCGGGCGAGCGCTGGTGGCGCCCCGAGGTGTTGCGGCTGCGCGCGCGCATCGAGGGCGCGGACGCGCCCGACCGGGCCGCGACGCTGCTGGGCGCCGCGCTCAAGGAGGCGCGGGCGCTGCACTCGCCGATGCTGGCGCTGCGCGCGACCTGCGATCTGAGCGCGGGCGGCGACCGGGCGGCGGCCGACGCGCTCGCCCCGCTGCTGGCGCAGGTCGCCGCAGGCGGTGAGACCGCCGACACCGCGCGGGCGCGCGGATTGCTGCGCGCGTCGGGATTAATCGTTGCGGATGGACGCATTTAGGTTAACCTTCCGCGCAACCGCTGGTTGGCGTCGGTCACGGCCAGCGGAGAGGGGGAAATCCGATGCGCGAAGTGCCTGTGGGCCAGATCACGCCCGAACTGCCGCCTTACCTGAGCTTTCCGTTCCATTACGCCTCGCTGCAATGCCAGTGGGTGTTCTGGGAGGTTCCCCTCGACGCCGCGCAGGCGGCGCTGGGCCGGGCGGCGGCGTTCGACACCGGGCTTGAGGTCGTCCCCTTCACCACGGCGGGCGGCGGCCGGACGGCGGGCGCGGTGATCAACTTTCAGCGCTACACCGCGCACCTGCCCAACGCGCTGGCGACCACCAACGAGATCGAATTCAACCTGCTGTGCCGCCCGCGCTCGGCGCCGCTGACGCCGTCGCTGTCGCTGGCGGACTACATGCACGGGCTCGACCAGACCGGCACGGTGGGCCAGTTGCGGCTGCATGTCGGCGCCGACAACGCCTTCGCGGTCGAGGCCGGCAAGGTGGGCTTCGGCGAGAACAAGTTCTTCGCGAAATTTCTCTACACCGCGCCGACCATGAACGACCCCCACGGCGGCGGGACATGGCGCACACGGCTCTACGACCCGGCGCTGATCGTTGAGAAGGACGGCATGGACGCCGCCGCGCCGGGCGCGGACAACGATTTCGTCTATGCGCTCGACGCCGATCTGGCGGGGCTGACCACCGTGCCGGTCGCGACCACGCCGCTCACCGAGTTCGCGCTGGGGCTGGGGCGCACGGTGGTGACGCGCTGGACGCTGCTGGGCGCGTTTCAGTCGGTGATCCTCGGCGAGGGCGACGCCGGGCGGGTGCGCTTCACGCTGGGGCCGGATCGCGCGGCGGCGCCGGAG
>CAZRFB010000279.1:0-2232 GCA_964599185.1 uncultured Rhodobacterales bacterium
ACAGCAGCGCGATCGCGCAACTGGTGCAGCAGTTCCAGCAGCTTCAGCAGGACTACGCGGTCCAGATCGACCAGTTCAACAAGCTGCAGGAGCAATACGTCCTGCTGCAGCAGCAATATGCCGCCGTGACCGGCCCCCGCAGCATCGGCGGGCTTCTCAACACCGTCAACGACATTCGCAACCGTTCGGCAGCGGACACCCTCGGCTCAATCCTCGACGGCTCGATCAGCGGCGATTTTTCCGCCATGACCGGCAACGTGGCGCGGATCACGGCGCGCCTGGAGGATCTGCGCACCGAGTACGACCTCGGCGGGATCGGCGACTTCGCCGGCGCCGACAACGCGTCGGACCGCGCCATCGCCTCGAGCGCCGGCGCCGGCATGGCGGCGATCGCGACGGCTGACGACACCTACGCGCGGTCGAGCGAGAGCACCACGCGGGTCAACGCGCTGATCGGCCAGATCGACGCCACCCCGGACATCAAGGCCAGCACCGACCTCAACACGCGGATGCTGGCCGAAGTCGCCGTACTGCTCAACGAGACGCTGCGCGTGCAGGCGGCGACAGCGAACGCCCAGGGCGCCGACACCCTGTCGAACGCCCGCGCCATGGCCGCCCAGCGGAAGTTCATGAAGGTGGGAGATTGAAGATGCGCAAGGTTCTGATGTCCGCCGTCGCAGTCGTCGTCACCGTTGCAAGCGGACATACTGCTGTCGCGCAGGAGCGCTCCGGAAGCTGGGCGTGCGAGCGCATGGCCGCCGTCGTTCCGAGTGACAAGGCTCATATCGATAAGCTTTCTCACAACAGAGAAATGAACGTCATCGTCAAGGCGTATATGACGAAGTGGGATTCAGAACACATCCGGTCGCAATGCGAAGCCTTTGCCAAAGGCCAACCGTATACCATCGGCTGCCTGAATGGTCGGCGGGACTGGGCCGCTATCGAGACTTCAATCCCGAGAGAATATTTTCAAATGGACCGAGCCGCTCTTCGCCCGTTCATGCAGAAAGTCCGTGATCAAGGATATTCTGTCTCCAAATCAGTTGAATACTGCCGCCAAGTCGGTGCCATTCCTATTCGGTAGGGAGAGATGATGTGGCGACGATCATTCAGGATATCATGGGTCAGATCGACGTTGCCGTTGGCGCTTTCGCTGAGGCCATCTTTAACGATCTGGCGGGTCCTCTGACGACCACTATCCAGCTTGGTGGGGTCATGGGCCTCGCCCTGCTCGCCGCCAACGCGCTGATGCAGTGGTCGCCGATGCGCATGAGCCAGTACCTCACATGGGCCGTGCGGTTCGTCGTCATCCTTTCGGTCGCAACGACGTGGGCGCAGTTCGATCCGATCTATCAGATCCTAACCAACGTGCCCGGCTCGATCGGCGGCGCGATGATTTCTGACTTGAGCGCGCCATCCCTGAACGACGCCATGGACGCCATGGTGACGGAGATCTTCAACTACGGGGACCGGGCGGAGGCGGAGGCCGCCTGGTACGAGATTTCGCTGGTCTCGGTGCTGTTGAAGCTGCTCGGGGCGCTGATCGCCGCTGTCGCGATCATCGTGCTGGCGGCAGCCAAGATCGGCGTTGCGTTTGCGGTCGCCACAGCGCCGATCTTCATCGCCACCCTGCTCTTTGGTTTCACCGCCGACCTGTTCAAAAGCTGGGCGCGGCTCACCATTGGGTTCGCGCTCATTCCGCTCGCGCTGGCGGGCGTCATGGGCGCGATCCTCTATGTCGGCGCAGATATCCTGGACGCGGCCCGCGATGGCGAGCGCCTTGAGCAGGCTCTCCAGCTCATTGTCATCTCGATCGTGTCGATCTTCATGATGATGCAGGTGCCGACGATGGTGAACGGCCTCGCGGGCTCCATCGTGGCGACGGCGACCGGTTTCATGGAGGCTCGGCAGGCCGCAATGGCGTCGATGCGGATGGCGTCGAGCAGCTATCGCAGGGCGCGTGAGGTCGGGGACGCCACCGGCAGCGCCTCCAACACCGTCCGCTCGTTCGGCGCCACTATCGCGAACCGCGACGAGGCTCAAAGCGCCACCGATGCGTTCATGCGGGAGGCCGTGCGGCGCAGCGAGATACGGCGCGCCGGCATCGCGGCCGATCAGGCGCGCCAGACCAGGCTCGGCAACGAGCCGGACTGGCGCGACCGCCGCGACGCAGGCCGCGCCGCCGTCGCGCAATACAAGCGCGACAACATCGCCGGTCGCAACAAGGACAAG
>CAZRFB010000280.1:0-6127 GCA_964599185.1 uncultured Rhodobacterales bacterium
CTGCGTCGGCTTGCGATAGAAGATGTGGTCGCCGATCCTGGTGACGCGGACCAGCCGCTTCGCCCATTTCGGTTTCACGCCGGGGGTGTGGAAATGCGTGGCGTTCTCGGTGAGCGTGCGGGGACGGCCCTCCAGCGACAGATGGGCGATCTTGCCCGCCTTGGCGAAGGCGGCCCGGTTGGTGATCACCTCCGGCTTGCCGTCGCACTGAAACGAGAACTGGCAGCCGGTTGACCGCTCCGCGCCCTGCTTGACAACGCCGCAGATCGTGTCGGGATAGCGGGGGCTGTCCACGCGATTCAGGATCACCTCGGCGACCGCGAACTGCCCGGCGAGCGTTTCGCCGCGCGCCTCGAAATAGATCGCCTCGGCCAGACAGCGCCACTGCGCGCCGCCCGCGCCGCGCGAGATGCGCTCGACGTTGGCGAGGTCGATCACCCCCGCCGCGTCGCCCAGCAGCAATTCCTCGATGATGTCGTCGGAAGCGTCGCGCGCCACAGCGGCGGCAAGCGCGTCTTCGGCGCTCAGCGCGTCCAGATCCGGCCCGCTCAGCGCGGCGGTCCCGCGCCCGGCGGGGATCGCGCGGGGGAGGGACAGATCGGCGCCGCTCAGCGACATGGCGCGGTCGGTGTCCGCAGTGGACAGCGCCGCGCGCTCGGCCGACAGCACCATGCGGATACGCTCCGCCGTCTCGCTCATCCTGCGGATCGACGGCGGCATGGCGCTGGCGATATCGACGCCCGCCCCCAGCCCGTCGTTCTCCGCCGCAAAGGCCGCGTCGCTGGCGCCGAGGCCGCCAAGACAGAACGCGGCGCACAAGAACAGTCTTCGAACAGCTTTCGCGTTCGTTATCATCGGTCATTCCTTCAGGATGCCGGAGCGCCCCGCCGACGGATGGCGCGTGTCGTCGGAGATCCCGACAAATCCGGCTTGAAAAGTCCTCATCTTGTTAACGGTTGGGAAACTACCCTGTGCGACGAGAGCACGACACCCTCTGATTTCCGCGAAGGGCGCGCGCCGCGGATCAAAACACGGTTACTGTGGCGTAAATCCGACATCCAGCGCCCGCCCGGCGCGCGCTTTCGCCGCGGCTGCAACCCGGAAGGGAGCGCGCGCGCCGTTCATTTCCGCCAGAAACGGCGCGAGTCGGGCGAATCCCTCCGCGCCATAGGCCGCCGTCACGCTGCGCCGCAGCCATGCGCGCGCCTGCGCAACCCGCCGCGCCGAAAGGCCGCCCCCCTGCGCGCAGCCCTTCCCGCCGTCCTGCAAGCCGTCCTGCGCCAGCGCCGCGCCGCGCGCCAGCAGCGCTTCGACCAGATCGCCCATCCCCTCGCCGGTCGCGGCCGAGCACGACAGCACCGGCACAGCCTCCGCCCCCGGCGCCGCCAGCGACAGCGCGCCCTTCAGGTCCGCGACCGCCCGGCGGGCGCTCGCGCCCATGTCGGCCTTGGTGACGAGCGCGAGATGCGGGATCTCGACGACGCCCGCCTTCATGAATTGCAGCGCGTCGCCCGCGCCGGGCTGGGCGCAGAACACCACGGTGTCGGCCACGTCCTCGATTTCGGTCTCCGACTGCCCCACGCCCACCGTCTCGACGATCACCACGTCATAGAGCGCGCGCATCAGCACCAGCGCCGGCCACGCCGCGTCGGCCAGCCCCCCCAGCCGGTCGCGCGCCGCCATCGAGCGCACGAACACGTCGCCGTCCTCGGGGTCGGTGGTCAGCCGGGTGCGGTCGCCCAGCAGCGCCCCGCCCGACCGGCGCGAGGACGGATCGACCGCGATCACCGCCACCCGCAGCCCGCGCGCGCGAAACGCGCGGATCAGCGCGTCGGTCAGCGTCGATTTGCCCACGCCAGGCGGTCCGGTCAGCCCCAGCGCCTGCCCGCGCGGCGCGCCCCAGGCGGCGTCGAGCAGCGCCGCCGTCTCGGGCGCGTCGGGGCGCGTCTCGATGCGCGCCAGCGCGCGCGCCAGCGCCGCCTTGCCGCCCGCCGCCAGCGCGGCGAGCGCGGCCTGTCCGTCCTCCAACTCGCTCACGGCGCGCCGCCGCCCCGCCCGCGCCGCGCCAGGATGTTCGCCTGCGCCGCCGCCAGCCGCGCGATCGGCGCGCGATAGGGCGAGCAGGACACATAGTCGAAGCCCGCCAGTTCGCAGAACCGCACCGACGCCGGGTCGCCGCCGTGCTCGCCGCACAGGCCCAGCGTCACGCCCGGATTGCCGCGCCGCCCGCGCTCCGCCGCCATCAGCAGCAACTCGCCCACCCCCTCCACGTCCAGCGTGTGGAACGGGTCGGCGGGAAACACGCCATGCGCCAGATAGGCGCGCATGAAGCCGCCCGCGTCGTCGCGGCTGAGGCCATAGGTCATCTGCGTGAGATCGTTGGTGCCAAAGCTGAGAAACGCCGCGCCGCGCGCGATCTCCTCGGCGCGCAGCGCCGCGCGCGGGGTCTCGACCATGCAGCCGACCTTGTAGGCGAAATCGGCGCCGCGCTCGGCCTTCACCGCCGCCGCCACCGCGTCGATGCGGTGCTTGAGGATCAGCATCTCACGGTTGGCCGAGACCAGCGGGATCATGATCTCGGGCGTCACCGTCGCGCCGAACGCCGCCGCCGCCTCCACCGCCGCCTCAAAGATCGCGCGCGCCTGCATCTCGTAGATCTCGGGCACGGTGACGCCCAGCCGACAGCCGCGCATCCCCAGCATCGGGTTGATCTCGGCCAGCGCCGCCGCGCGCGCCTTGACCTTCTCCTCCGCGATTCCCATCGCCTCGGCCAGTTCGCGCATGTCGCGCGGCGACTGCGGCAGGAACTCGTGCAGCGGCGGGTCGAGCAGGCGGATCGTCACCGGCAGGCCCTTCATGATGCCGAACAGCGCCACGAAATCCGCCCGTTGCCACGGCAGCAGCCGCGCCAGCGCCGCGCGCCGCGCCTGCGCGTCGTCGGCCAGGATCATCTCGCGCATCGCGGTCACGCGCTCGGGCTCGAAGAACATGTGCTCGGTGCGGCAGAGGCCGATGCCATCGACGTTGAACCCCCGCGCCACGCGGGCGTCGGCGGGCGTGTCGGCGTTGGCGCGCACGCCCATGCGGCGGTGCGCGTCGGCCCAGACCATCAGCGTGGCGAAGGCGCCGCTGAACTCGGGGCGCAGCATCGCCGCCGCGCCCGCCAGCGCCTCGCCCGCGCCGCCGTCGAGCGTGATCATGTCGCCCTCGCGAAAGCTGCGGCCCTCCGCGCTCAGCACGCCCTCGTCGAGGTTCACCCGCATGTCGGAGACGCCGACGACGCAGGGCACCCCCATGCCGCGCGCCACCACGGCGGCGTGGCTGGTCATGCCGCCGCGCGCGGTCATCACGCCTGCGGCGACGTGCATCCCGCGAATGTCCTCCGGCCCGGTCTCGACCCGCACCAGAATCGCCGGCGTTCCCCGTGCGGAAAACACCTCCGCCGCGTCCGCCGTGAAGGCGATGGGGCCGCTGGCGGCGCCGGGCGAGGCGGGCAGGCCGCGCCCGATCACGTCGCGCGGCGCGGCGGGGTCCACCGTGGGATGGAGGTGCTCGACCAGAACCTGCGGGTCGATGCGCAGCAGGGCGTCGGCGCGGCCGATGCGGCCCTCCTCGGCCAGATCGACGGCGATGCGCACGGCGGCGCGCGGGCCGCGCGGCGCGGCGACCGCGTCGAGGATCTTGACCACGCCATCCTCGACGGTGAACTCGACCTTGCAAGCGTCGCCGATCGCGGCCTCGGCGCGCGCCACCTGATCGGCCAGCGCCGCGAACACGCCCGCGTCGCCCAGCGCCAGCGACCCCACGCCCTGCTCCAGCGCCGCCGCCGCCCGCAGGCCCAGCGCCGCGTCCTCGCCCTGGCCCTGCGCCACCCACAGCCCCGACAGCGCCCGCGCGCCGCTGCGCGGGTCGCGGCTGACCGCCGAGCCTGCGCCGCTGACGCCCGGCCCCACGCCCAGGCACATCGCCTGAATCACAAAGCCCAGGCCCGCCTCGGGGTCGTCGCCGCGCGCCGCGCGCATGAGGCGCGCGCGCGGGCTGGCCCAGGCGGCGGCGGCGGCGCCCAGCGCGCGAAAAATCTGGTCGCGCGGGTCTTCGGGGAACGGCGCGCCGGTCTCGGCGGCGACGATGCGGTGATAATCGGCCAGCAGCGCGCCCAGCGCCGCCGCATCCAGCCCCGCCTCGTCCGCCGCGCCCTCGGCGCCGATGCGGTCGAGCAGCGCCTGCTCCAGCGCCTCGGCGTCCACCCCCAGCGCGGCGGGCGCGAAACTCTGGATCAGGCGGCGGCGCAGGTCGCGCGCGGCGCGCAGGCCCGCGCGCGCGGCGATGCCGCCTTCGGTCGCGGCGCAGGCGCCGATGTTGAGGATCGCGGGCGCCCCCGACGCGCCCTCGCCCGCCGAGGTGCGCACCGAGACCAGCAGCGGCGCCGCAGCGTCGCCCAGGCGTCGCCCGCGCACAGCCTCCAGCCGCGCCAGCGCCGCCTGCAACGCCGCGCCCAGCGCCTCGGCGCCGCCCGCCGCCAGCCGCGCCCCGTCAGCCACCGAAACCGCGAAGCCCGGCGGCGAGGCCACCCCGCCGCGCGCCAGCGTCGCCAGCCGCGCCGCCTTGGCGCCATAGCGCGCCGCGTCGCCGGCGTCGGCGATGTCCACGATGTCGGGCGCGGCGAGGGCTGGCTGAACCGTCATAGGTGAGGTTTAGCGCGTCGGCGCCGGGTTAGGGAAGCGGCAATGATGCAGTGCAACGTGAAACGCGCGAGCGCGAGAAGCCCCCTCACGCGCGAAGCCCCCTCACCCCTACCCTCTCCCCCGAAGCGGGGGAGAGGGAGAGACGACGGCGCCGCCTGCGCGACGCGGCGAGACCGGGCCCCGTCGGCGCGGCCTGCGCCCCCTCTCCCCCCAAAGGGGAGAGGGAGAGACGACGGCGCCGCCTGCGCAACGCGGCCAGACCGGGCCCCGTCGGCGAGGCTTGCGCCCCCTCTCCCCCCAAGGGGGAGAGGGTCGGGGTGAGGGGGCGACGCGCGTCAGCCCTCCAGCTTCGAGAAATCCGCTGCGCGGCCCATCACCGCGCGCGCGCGCGTCAAAAGGCACAGGCGGTTGCGGCGCAGCACCGGGTTCTCGGCGTTGACCAGCACCGCGTCGAAAAACCCGTCCACAGCCGGGCGCAGGCGGCTGAGCGCGGCCATCGCGGCGGCAAAATCCTCCGCGTCGAGCGCCTCGCCCAGCGTCGCCTCGGCGGCGTCGAGCGCCGCGAACAGCGCGCCCTCAGCGTCGCTCTCGGCGAACTTCGGGTCGGGGTCGAGGCAGTATTCGACGCCGTCCTTCTTCTGCTCCGCCGCAAGAATATTCGCCGCGCGCTTGTAGCCCGCGACGAGGTTGGCGCCGTCCGGCGTTGCGAGAAACGCCTGCAACGCCTCGATGCGCGCGACCAGCAGCGCAAGGTCGTCGGCGTCGGGCGTCAGGCAGGCGTCGATCACGTCGTGGCGAAGCCCGCGCTCGCGGAGGTGGACGCGGAGGCGGTCATGGAGGAAGGCGAGAAGGTCAGGGACTATCGCCTCCCACTCCCCCGCCCCCTGCACAGCGGCATCGCCCCGCCTTTCCTGCTCAAGACGATCTAAATAGCCAACTGCCCGGATATATCCTGGCACCAACCAAAGATCCGGAATGTTCCGCTCCGCCTTGTTCGCCAATGCGTTCTCATCCGCGAAATACTCTTCTTGTGAAATTGAAATATTCTTTTGACGCTCGGTAGCGGCGATAATAGTATTGGCCAACGCTTGAGAAAGACCAGAGGTTAGGACTCTTTCTAAATTGATCCCAATTCTATTCCCAATCGCCATCCGCAGCACCCCCAACGCCGCCCTTCTCAGCGCAAACGGATCCTTGCTCCCGGTCGGCTTCTCGTCGATCGCCCAAAACCCCGCCAGCATGTCGATCTTGTCCGCCAGCGCCACCGCCACGCTGACCGGGGCGGTCGGCACGCTGTCACTCGGCCCGAGCGGCGCATAATGCTCGGCGCAGGCCGCCGCCACCTCCGGCGCCTCTCCGGCGGCCAGCGCGTAATAGCGCCCCATCACCCCCTGCAACTCGGGGAACTCGCCGACCATGGCGCTCGCCAGATCGGCCTTGGC
>CAZRFB010000281.1:0-8474 GCA_964599185.1 uncultured Rhodobacterales bacterium
TAGCGCGCGGCGAACACGTGCAGATCGGTGTATTTCGACAGATCCGCCGTCAGCCCGACGATGCGCGGATCGGCGGCCGCCGCTTCGCACAGCGCATGGCCGAAGGGCGCCGCGACGGTCGGCGCGCCTTCCGCCGCCAGCGAGGCGATCATGGCGGAGGTCTTCAGGCCGCGCTTGGCGGGGTCGAGCGTGCGGGGCGCGTATTTCGACAGTCTCATGGCCGCGCCCCCTCGTCGATGATCGCCAAAGCCTTGTCCCACTCGTCCTCGTCCACGCGCAGGAAGTGGTTTTTCTCGCGCGCCTCAAGGAACGGCACGCCCTTCGCCATCTTCGTGTCGCAGATCACCACGCGCGGCTGCGGCCCGTCATGGGCGCGCGCGGCGTCGAAGGCCGCCACCAGCGCGGCGATGGCGTTGCCGTCCACCCGCTGCGCATGCCAGCCGAACGCTTCCCATTTCGCCGCCACCGGCTCGGCGCTCAGCATCTGCGTCGAGGGGCCGTCGGCCTGCTGGTTGTTGAAGTCCACCACGCAGATCAGGTTGTCGAGCCGGTGGTGGCTGGCGGCCATCGCGGCCTCCCACGTCGAACCCTCGCCCAGCTCGCCGTCCGACATCAGGTTGTAGATGAAGCGTTTGCGCCCCTCGAACGCCCCCTTGCGCCGCAGCCCCAGCGCCATGCCGACGCCGATGCCGAGGCCATGGCCCAGCGAGCCGCCGGTGATCTCCATGCCCGGCGTATAGGCGGCCATGCCCGACATCGGCATCCGGCTGTCGTCGGCGCCGTAGGTCTCGATCTCGTCTTCGGGCAGCACCCCGGCCTCGATCAGCGCCGCATAGAGCGCGATGGCGTAGTGGCCGATGGAGAGCAGAAAGCGGTCGCGTCCCTCCCATTCCGGCTCGCCTGGGCGATAGGTCAGCGCATGGAAATAGGAGACCGCCAGCAGGTCCGCCGCGCCCAGCGCCTGCGCGATATAACCTTGTCCCTGAACCTGACCCATGCGCAGCGCGTGGCGGCGGATGCGGCGGGCGCGTTCAGTCAGCGAGACGTTTGATCCCTCATCCATGGATCAGCATCCCCCCGTTCACGTCGATCACCGCGCCGGTGATGTAGCTGGAGAGGTCGGAGACCAGAAACAGGAACGCGCCGGCCACGTCCTGCGCCTCGCCCAGCCGGCCCAGCGGCACGCCCTTCGCGATCTCGACTTTCATCTCCGGCGTCAGCATCCCGCCGGTGATGTCGGTCTGGATCAGCCCCGGCGTGACGCAGTTGACGCGGATGCCGTCGGGGCCCAGTTCGCGCGCCATCGCCTTGGCCAGCCCCAGCACCCCGGCCTTGGCGGCGGAATAATGCGGCCCGCCGAAGATGCCGCCGCCGCGCTGCGCCGAGACCGACGACATGCAGGCGATGGCGCCGCGCTTTCGGCTGCGCATGTGCGGCACGAACGCCTGGGAGAGGTTCAGGACGCCGCGCAAGTTCACGTCCATGATCCGGTTCCAGCCCGCAGCGTCGATCTCCATCAGCTTGATCGGCTGCGTCACGCCCGCGTTGCACACCAGCGCGTCGAGATGGCCGAAAGCCTTGAGCACGCCCGCCGCCGCCGCGTCGCAGGCGGCGCGGTCGGTCACGTCGCAGGCCAGCCCGATGTGACCGGCGCCCAGCGTATCCGCCGCCGCCTGCGCCGCCGCCGCGTCGAGGTCGAGAATCGCCAGCCGCGCGCCGTGCTGCGCCATCAGCCGCGCGGTCGCCAGCCCGATGCCGCGCGGACTGGCGGCGCCCGATATCGCCACGGTCCTGTCCTTCAGAAGCATGTCGTCCCCCCTGGCGTTGCGCGGCGCTTTGGCGCGCCGTCATGGCCGACCCTGTTGGTAAACCGATTTAGAAAACCATTGACCGCGCCGCGCCGCCGCACAATAGTTTTCTCAACGACGGCCCAACCGGAGCAACCGGCGCGCCGCGACCCTGGGGAGGATGAGGCGCATGGCGTCGGTCGAAATCCGCGACCTGCGAAAGTCTTTTGGCGCGACCGAGGTGCTGCACGGCGTGTCGATCGACATCGCCGACGGCGCCTTCGTGGTGCTGGTGGGGCCGTCGGGCTGCGGCAAGTCCACGCTGTTGCGCATGATCGCGGGGCTTGAGTCGATCACCTCGGGCGAGCTCTGGATCGGCGACAAGCTGGTGAACATGGCGCCGCCGAAAGAGCGCGACATCGCCATGGTGTTCCAGAACTATGCGCTCTATCCGCATATGACGGTCTATGAAAACATGGCGTTCTCGATGCGGCTGCGGAAGGCCCCGCAGGCCGAGACCGACCAGCGCACGCGGCAGGCGGCCGAGATTCTGGGGCTGACGCCGCTGCTCGACCGCTACCCGCGCCAGCTTTCGGGCGGCCAGCGCCAGCGCGTGGCGATGGGGCGCGCCATCGTGCGCGACCCGGCGCTGTTCCTGTTCGACGAGCCGCTCAGCAACCTCGACGCCAAGCTGCGCGTGGCGATGCGCACCGAAATCAAGGCGCTGCACCAGCGCGTCGGCGGCACCACGATCTACGTGACGCACGACCAGATCGAGGCGATGACCATGGCCGACCAGATCGTGGTGATGCAGGGCGGTCATGTCGAGCAGATTGGCGCGCCGCTGGAGCTTTACGACCATCCCGCCAACCAGTTTGTCGCCGGTTTCATGGGCTCTCCGGCGATGAACTTCATCAAGGGCCGCGCCAAGCGCGACGACGCCGGGCTGGCGGTGGTGACCGACGCGGGCGAGACGGTGCGCGCGCCGCACGATGCGGCGGTGACGGACGGCCAGCCGGTGGTGATGGGCTTTCGCCCCGAGCATTTGAGCGTGACCGAGGGCGCCGAAGGGATCGGCGTCGAGGTGGTGGTGACCGAGCCGACCGGCTCGGAGATCCACGTCGCCGCACGGCACGGCGCCGACGCGGTGACGGCGGTGTTTCGCGAGCGTCTGTCGCTGTCGCCCGGCCAGCGCATCCGGCTGGCGCCCGATCTGGCGCGCGCGCACCTGTTCGACGCCGACACCGGCCGAGCGCTGCGCGCGTGAGGCCGCAGGCGAGAACCGGCCGAGCGCTGCGCGCGTGAGGCCGCAGGCGAGAACCGGCCGAGCGCTGCGTGCGTGAGGCCATCCTACGACCGGAGCGGCAGGCTCCGGCGAAACTCTGGGAGGATCGACCATGAACCTTACTCGACGCTCGCTGCTGAAAAGCACCGCCGCCACCGGCCTGATCGCCGCGACCGCCAGCCTGACCGGCTGGGCGAAGGCCTGGGCCGCGACCGAGTTGCAGTTCAAGCCCGAGGACGGCGCCAAGCTGCAACTGCTGCGGTGGCGGCGCTTCATCCAGGCCGAGGAGGACGCGTTCATGCGCCTCGTCGCCGCGTTCACCGAGGCGACCGGCGTGCCGGTCGATGTGCTGAACGAAGGCCTCGACGACGTGCAGCCCAAGGCGTCGGTCGCGGCCAACGTCGGCTCCGGCCCGGACATGTTCTGGGGGCTCTATTCGCTGCCGCACCTGTTCGTCGATCAGTGCATGGACGTGACCGACGTGGCCGACCTGCTGGGCGCCAAGTATGGCGGCTGGGTGGATACGGCGGTGACCTACGGCACCTCGGGCGGGCGCTGGATCGCGCTGCCGATCGCCTACAACGCCAACCTGATCAATTATCGCATCTCGGCGATCAAGGAGGCGGGTTTCTCCGAGATGCCGCAGGACACCGAGAGCTTTCTTGAGCTCAACAAGGGCCTGCAGCGCATCGGCAAACCGGCGGGCATGGCGCTCGGCCACGCCTCGGGCGACGGCAACGCCTGGGTGCACTGGTGCCTGTGGAGCCACGGCGGCAATCTGGTCGATGAGAACGACAACGTCGTGATCAACTCGCCGGAGACCGAAGCCGCGCTGAACTACGCCAAGGCGCTCTATGACACGTGGATCCCCGGCACGGCGTCGTGGAACGACAGCTTCAACAACAAGGCGTTCCTCAGCGGGCAGGTGTTCCTCACCAACAACGGCGTGTCGATCTACGCCGCCGCGCTGCGCGGCGCCAACCCGCCCGCCGACGCCGATCAGGCGACCAGGGACGCCGCGCCGGCGATGGCGGCGATGGCCGAGGACACCAGCCATGCGTTCTGGCCGGTCGGCCCGGTGGGAACCCCGACCGAGTTCCACATCGCCTATCCGCTGCTGGGCATGAAATACACCAAGTATCCCAATGCGGTGAAGGCGTTCATGCAGTTCCTGATGGAGGCCGAGAACTACGGGCCGTGGCTGACCGACGCGGTGGGTTATCTCACCCAGCCGCTCAACGCCTATCGCGACCTGCCGTTCTGGACCGCCGACCCCAAGCTGACCCCGGCGGTCTATGCCGCCGAGCGCACGCTGACGGCGGGCGGCAAGGGGTCGGTGGGCGACAAGGCGGCGTCGGCGCTGGCCGATTTCGTGGTGCTCGACATGATCGCCAACGCGGTCTCGGGCCGCTCCAGCGTGCAGGACGCGATCCGCACCGCCGAGCGGCAAGCGCAGCGCATCTACCGCTGAGCGGCCTTCGCCCCCTCTCCGCCGGGGAGGGGGCGCCCATCGAGGGGAGAACGCCTTGGCCGACATCGCCGACCGCCACGACAGGGACCGCCTGCGCGCCGCACAGCCGCAGCTTTCCGCCTGGGCGCGGCTCCAGACCAACAAGAACTGGCTGGGCTGGTGGTTCATGCTGCCGGCCATGGGCTTTCTGGTGCTGTTTCTCGCCTATCCGCTGGGTCTGGGCGTCTGGCTGTCGTTCACCGACACCCGCATCGGGCGCGGCGGGTCGTTCATCGGGCTGGAGAACTACGAATGGCTGGCGGGCGACGAGGTGTTCTGGCTGAGCGTGTTCAACACCCTGCTCTACACCACGGTCGCCAGCGCGATAAAATTCATGATCGGCCTCTATCTGGCGATCCTGCTGAACCGCAACATGCCGTTCAAGGCGATCATCCGCGCCGTGGTGCTGATCCCGTTCATCGTGCCCACCGTGCTGTCGGCGGTGGCGTTCTGGTGGATCTTCGACACGCAGTTCTCGATTCTCACATGGATGCTGCGCGGGCTGGGGCTGATCGACTTTCAGATCAACTGGCTGGGCGACAGCACCATGGCGCGCAGCGCGGTGATCTTCGCCAACATCTGGCGCGGCGTGCCGTTCATCGCGATCACGCTGCTGGCGGGGTTGCAGACCGTGCCCGGCTCGCTCTACGAGGCCGCAACCATCGACGGCGCGACGCCGTGGCAGTTGTTCCGCCACGTCACCTATCCGCTGCTGACGCCGATCATCGCGGTGGTGATGACGTTTTCGGTGCTGTTCACCTTCACCGATTTCCAGCTGATCTGGGTGCTGACGCGCGGCGGGCCGTTCAACACCACGCACCTGATGGCGACGCTCAGCTATCAGCGCGGCATCCTGGGCGGCAATCTGGGCGAGGGCGCCGCGATCGCCACCGCGATGATCCCGTTCCTGCTGGGGGCGATCATGTTCAGCTGGTTCGGCCTGCAGAGGCGCAAATGGCAAAGCGGAGGCCGCGATGACTGACGCTGCGACGCGCGACGACCACAACGAGGGCATGAACTATCTGGAGACGCGCGGCGCGCGGCTGGTGAACCTGTGGCTGCCGCTCGGCCTGATCATGGTGGTGCTGATCTTCCCGTTCTACTGGATGGGGCTGACGGCGGTGAAGCCCGATCAGGAACTGGTGAACCTCGACGCGACCAACCCGCTGTGGACGTGGAACCCCACGCTCAAGCATATCCGGGCGCTGCTGTTCGAGACCGCCTATCCCACATGGCTGTGGAACACGATGATGGTGTCGATCTCGGCCACCATCCTGTCGCTGATCGCCAGCGTCGGCGCCGCCTACGCCATCGTGCGCATCCGCTATTCCGGCGCGGAGTGGATCGGCGGCGCGATCTTTCTCGCCTATCTGGTGCCGCCGTCGATCCTGTTCATCCCGCTGGCGACGATCATCGTGAATTTCGGCCTGTTCGACACTCCGTTCGCGCTGATCCTGACCTATCCCACCATCCTGATCCCGTTCTCGACCTGGCTGCTGATGGGCTATTTCAAGACCATCCCGTTCGAGCTGGAGGAATGCGCGCTGATCGACGGCGCGACGCGCTGGCAGATTCTGATCAAGATCATCCTGCCGCTGTCGATACCGGGGCTGATCTCGGCGTTCATCTTCTGCTTTACGCTGTGCTGGAACGAGTTCATCTATGCGCTGGTGTTCATCTCCGACGCCTCGAACAAGACGGTGCCGGTGGCGATCGTGACCAACTTCACCGATGGCGACGTGTTTCGCTGGGGGTCGATCATGGCGGGGGCGCTGATCGGCTCCTTGCCGCTGGTGATCCTCTATGCGTTCTTCGTGGAGCATTATGTGGCGGCGATGACCGGGGCGGTGAAGGAATGAAGATCGCGTTTGCGGGCCTGGGCGCCATGGGGCGCGGCATGGCCGACAATCTGATCAAGGCGGGCCATGCGCTGACCGGGTTTGACGTGAACCCGGCGGTGGAAGGCTGGCTGACCGGGCGCGGCGCGGCGTTCGCGCCATCGGTCGCCGCCGCCTGCGCCGGGGCCGAGGCGCTGGTGGCGATGGTGGTCAACGCCGACCAGCTTGAGACGGTGCTGTTCGGCGCGACCGGCGCGGCGGGCGCCTTGCCCAGGGGCGCGCTGATCCTGTCGGGCGTCACGGTGCCGACCGAGGCGGCGCAGGCGCTTGGCGCGCGGGCCGAGGCGGCGGGCTACGCCTATCTCGACTGCCCGGTGTCGGGTGGCGCGGTGGGGGCGGAGGCGGGGACGCTGACGCTGATGGCGGCAGGCTCCGACGCCGCGTGGCAGGCCGCGCAGCCGCTGCTGGCTGTGCTCGGCCGCAACGTCTATCGGCTGGGCGACAAGCCCGGCGCAGGCTCGACGATGAAGATGGTCCATCAGCTTGCGGCGGGCTGCAATCTGGCGGTGGCGGCGGAGGTGATGAGCTTTGGCGCCCATCTGGGGCTTGAACCGGCGCAGGTGCTGGAGATCCTCAACGCCTCCGCCGGCGCCTCATGGATGATCGCCAACCGCGGCCCGCGGATGCTGACCGAGGGCGAGACCGCCAGCTCCGCCGTCGATATCTTCGTCAAGGATCTGGGCATCGTGCTGGATGCGGCGCGGGCGTCGCGGTTCCCCGTGCCGGTGTCGGCGGCGGCGTTGCAGGTATTTCTCGGCGCCTCCGGGGCGGGTTTCGGCAAATACGACGACAGCCAGGGCACGCGGTTCTACGAGGCGCTGGGCGGCAAGCCGGTGCGCAAGACCTGACCGCGCGCAAGCCGCCGCTCGCGCAGCCAGATATACAGGCCCGACGCCGCCACCACCGCGCCGCCCGCCGCCGTCCAGCCATCGGGCGGCTGGCCGAACACCAGCCAGCTTGAGGCGGTCATCGTCAGAAGCTGGGTATAAACGAAGGGCGCCAGCGTCGAGGCGGGCGCGTGCATGTGCGCAAGCGACATCAGCTGATGGCCCGCGAAGCCGAACGCGCCGATCATCAGGAACGCGCCCCACGCCGCCGCATCCACCGGCCAGGCCGCGCCCAGCGCCAGCAGCGGCGCGGCGCCCGCCGCGCCGACCAGCGCGCCAAAAGCCTGTTGCGTCGCGGCGCTGTCCGTGCCCGCCAGCCGCCGTGTGGCCAGCGCGAACAGCGAGGCGCCCAGCGTGGCGCCCAGCGACAGAAACACCGCCCAGTGAAACGCCGCCCCCCAGGGCCGCGTCACCAGCAGCACGCCGCACAGGCCCACCGTGATCGCCGCCCAGCGCCGCGCGCCCACCTTCTCGCCCAAAAGCGGGATCGACAGCGCGCACACCATCAGCGGCATGGTGAAAAAGATCGCGGAGGTCACCGTCAGCGGCAGGTGGCGCACGGCGAAAAAGTTCATCAGCGTGGCGCTCAGCAGAAAGCCGCCGCGCGCCAGTTGCAGCGGCAGCGCCCCGGTGGCGAACAGCCGCAGACCCATGCGCGGCATAAACAGCGCCGACACCGCGATCAGGTGGCCGACAAAGCGCACGAAGGCGATCTGTCCGCTCGGCATTCCCGACAGCGCCAGCCACTTGGCGCAGGTGTCGATGCCAGTGAAGCAGACGAACGCGCCCAGCATCAGCGCGATTGCGCGCATCACCTGCTGCGGCGGATTGCTCATGCGGCTCGGGCCCCTCCGGCGCCCCCCCGCGCCACGCCGCAGTCTGCCGCTCGCGCGGCCCGTGTCCAGCCCCCTTGCGGCGACCGCTGTCAGGTGCAGGATGCGGAGACGCCCGAAACCGACGAGGTCCGCCGATGACGCTCCAGATCCCGCTCCGCCGCCTTGGCCGCTCCGGCCTGCACGTCTCGCGCATCGCGCTCGGCACGATGATGTTTGGCGGGCGCACCGATGTCGCGGAGGCCGGGCGCATCGTCGATGACGCCCGCGCGCA
>CAZRFB010000282.1:0-1694 GCA_964599185.1 uncultured Rhodobacterales bacterium
CTGCCCGGCGAGCGCTCGATCTCGATGGCCTGCATGCACTGCACCGACGCGCCCTGCGCGGCGGTGTGCCCGGTGGATTGCTTCTACACCACGGCGGACGCGGTGGTGCTGCACTCCAAGGATCTGTGCATCGGCTGCGGCTATTGCTTCTACGCCTGTCCGTTCGGGGCGCCGCAGTATCCCAAGACCAACAACTTCGGCAGCCGCGGCAAGATGGACAAGTGCACCTATTGCTCCGGCGGCCCCGAGGCCGACAGCACCGAGGCCGAGTTCATCAAGTATGGGACGAACCGGCTGGCCGAGGGCAAGCTGCCGCTATGCGCCGAGATGTGCTCGACCAAATCGCTGCTGGCCGGCGACGGCGACATCATCGCCGAGATCTATCGTGAGCGGGTGGTGACGCGCGGCTACGGTTCGGGCGCCTGGGGCTGGCGGACGGCCTACAAGGAGACGCTGAACGTCTGATCGTCGCGGGCGGGGCGCGCGCGGTCGCGTCCCGCTGCTCCAAGGCAGGAAGGATTGACCGATGAACTCTCCACGCGGCGCGTTGCGCGCCCTTCTCACCGTGATGGCGCTCAGCGCCGGGCTGGCCTTCGCCGCGCCGACGGTCGCTCAGGTGGTGAACCCGACCGCCGAGGCGGTCAGCGAGGAGGCGCTGCTGAACGCGCTCCAGGGCGGTCAGGCGATCGGCGGTCGGGTCTCGATCCCCGATCAGGCCGCCGCCAACCTGATCAAGCCCTCGGGGCAGGACTGGCGCGCGCGCCATCAGGGCACGATGTTCTGGGTCAGCACGCTGGCGGTGGTCGGCATGCTGGCCGTGCTGACTGTCTTCTACATGGTGCGCGGGCGCATCCGCATCGAATCCGGCTGGTCGGGGGTCAAGATCCTGCGGTTCAACGGGATCGAGCGGTTCGCCCACTGGCTGAGCGCGAGCTGCTTCGTGGTGCTTGCGCTGACCGGGCTCAACCTCGTCGTCGGCAAGTATGTTCTGCTGCCGGTGATCGGCGCCGAGGCGTTCACCTGGCTCACCCATATGGGCAAGCTGGGTCATAATTATCTGGCGTGGCCCTTCATGCTGGGCGTCGTGCTGATGTTCCTGATCTGGGTGCGCGACAACATTCCGCAAAAGGGCGACGGCGCCTGGCTTGCGGCCGGCGGCGGCCTGATGGGCGGCGGCCACCCGCCGGCGCCGCGCTTCAACGCTGGGCAGAAGCTGATCTTCTGGTCGGTGGTGCTGGGCGGATCGGCCCTTTCGGTCACCGGCCTGCTGCTGCTGTTTCCGGCGCTGGGCGGCGATTATGCGAACTGGCAGCTTGCGCAGGTGCTGCACGGCGTGATTTCGGCGGTTCTGATCGCGGTGATGCTGGCGCATATCTATATCGGCTCGGTCGGCATGGAGGGCGCCTTCGACGCCATGGGCGATGGCGAGGTCGATCTGAGCTGGGCGCGCGAGCATCACGCCCACTGGGTCCAGGAAATGGCCGAGAAAGGCCGTGTCGCCCCCACCGGCGCCGCCGCGACGCCCGCGGAATAGCCGCCGGCCCACCTTTCGTCGCTGCAAGTCAAAGACCCGGCGCGTCCGCGCCGGGTTTTTTTGCGTCCGGAGGCGTCGGCTTGCGTAGTAAATCTGTCATGAAAATATCATCATATCTTTGCAGCCGCGCCATATCCGTCTTGCGCAGGCTGCTGGCGGC
>CAZRFB010000283.1:0-1590 GCA_964599185.1 uncultured Rhodobacterales bacterium
GGCGCAGATCGAGCCGCGCGGCAACACGCATTCGAGGTTGGCGGCGGTGAAGGCGGCGTCCCCGGTCAGCACGGTCGCCGCGACATGGTGGCGCCCCTCGCGCTTCAGCCGCGCGATCAGCGCGCGCGCGTCGGCGAGGGCTGCATGCAGGCGGCGCCGCGGGCCGTCGAAGGTCATCGCGCACCCCCCCCGCGCAGGCCCTCACCCCGACCCTCTCCCGCAAGCGGGAGAGGGGGCGCAAGTGGCCCCGACGGCGCCCGGACAGCTGGCGCGGCGCCCTGGGCGCGCGCAGCCCCCTCACCCCTGCCCTCTCCCGCAAGGGGAGAGAGGGCGCTATCCGCGCCGATGGCGCCATGATCGCCAGCCGCCCGCCGACTGCGCCGCTTGCGCCCCCTCTCCCCCGTGGGGGAGAGGGTCGGGGTGAGGGGGCGGCGCGCGGCGTCAGTCGTCATCGCGCGCGCTCTTGCGGCGGTGGCGGGGGTCTTCGTCCTGATCTGTTTCGGGGTCGGCGTCCCATGACAGCCGCGCCTCGCCCGACAGGCAGACAAAGCGCCGCCCGCGCATCCGGCCCACCAGCGTCAGCCCGACCTGCCGCGCGATCTCCACCCCCCAGGCGGTGAAGCCGGAGCGCGAGACCAGCGCCGGAACCCCCATCATCGCGGTCTTGATCACCATCTCCGAGGTCAGCCGCCCGGTGGTGTAGAGCAGCTTGTCGGCGGTCGCGACCCGGTTCATCAGCGCCCAGCCCGCGATCTTGTCCACCGCGTTGTGGCGCCCGACATCCTCCATATAGACCAGCGGCCGGTCGCCTTCGCACAGCACGCAGCCATGGATCGCCCCGGCCTCCAGATACAGGCTGGGCGCCATGTTGATCTTTTTCGCCAGCGCATAAAGATGCGAGACGCGCACTTCGGCGGCGGGCAGCGTGACGCCCTCCAGCGTCTCCATCATGTCGCCGAACACGGTGCCGACCGCGCAGCCGGAAGTGCGGGTCTTTTTCTTCAGCTTCTCCTCATAGTTGGTGGCGCGTTCGGTGCGCACCACCACGGTCTGAAGCTCGTCGTCGTAATCCACGCCGGTAAGCGCGTCGTCGGCGCGCAGCATGTTCTGGTTGCGCAGATAGCCCACCGCCAGCAGATCGGGGTGGTCGCCGATGGTCATGGCGGTGACGATCTCCTGAGCGTTCAGGAAGATCGTCAGCGGGCGTTCTTCGACCACGCGGATCTCGACCGCGCGGCCGTCATGGTCGCGGCCGGTCACGGCGCGGGTCAGGCGCGGGTCGGCGGGGTCGGGGGCGATCAGGAATTCCTTCATGGCCCTCACCAAAGGCCATTGGCCGCCGGGGTCAAGAGGCGGCGACGCCTCGCGCCGGATTCGCTGCGCCGGGCCTTGGCGGCGCGCGCCGTCCGCGCCATGTTCGCCGTGCAGCTTATCGGAGGCCGACCATGGACGACGCCACCCGCACCGAACTGGAGGCCGCCGCGTTCCGGCGGCTGCTGGAGCACCTGCGCTCCCGCCCCGACGCGCAGAACATCGACATGATGAACCTGGCGGGGTTCTGCCGGAACTGCCTCAGCCGCTGGTATCAGG
>CAZRFB010000284.1:0-7724 GCA_964599185.1 uncultured Rhodobacterales bacterium
GCGCGCGCGGCGGCGCGGCCAAGGGGCGCCGTCACGCATCTCGAAACCTTGGTTTGACCTGCCAGCGCGGCGCGCGCAGGGTTGTGCGGCAGAAAAAACCGGGGGGAACCGCCAGATGAGCGCCGAGCCGAGCTTTCGCCAGTCCGTGGACATCATGTTCAACCGCGCCGTGGCGCTGATGGACCTAAGCCCCGGTCTTGAGGAGAAAATCCGCGTCTGCAACTCCACCTACACCGTGCGCTTCGGCGTGCGTCTGCGCGGGCGCATCGTGACCTTCACCGGCTATCGCTCGGTGCACAGCGAGCACATGGAGCCGGTCAAGGGCGGCATCCGCTACGCCCTGAGCGTCAATCAGGACGAGGTGGAGGCGCTCGCCGCGCTGATGACCTACAAATGCGCGCTGGTCGAGGCGCCGTTCGGCGGCGCCAAGGGCGGCCTGACCATCGACCCGCGCGAGTGGGAGGAGGACGAGCTGGAGAAGATCACCCGCCGCTTCGCCTACGAGTTGATCAAGCGCAGCCTGATTCATCCCAGCCAGAACGTGCCCGCCCCCGACATGGGCACCGGTGAGCGCGAGATGGCCTGGATCGCCGACCAGTTCGCGCGCATGAACACCACCGAGATCGACGCGCGCGCCTGCGTCACCGGCAAGCCGCTGAACGCGGGCGGCATCAAGGGCCGCGTCGAGGCGACCGGGCGCGGCGTGCAATACGCGATCCGCGAGTTCTTCCGCCATGGCGAAGACGTGAAGGCCGCCCATATGGAAGGCAAGCTGGCCGGCAAGACCGTGATCGTGCAGGGCCTCGGCAATGTCGGCTATCACGCGGCGAAGTTTCTGGAGCAGGAGGACGGCTGCCTGATCACCGGCATCGTCGAGCGCGACGGCGCGATCCTCGACGCCAAGGGCCTGCCGGTGGAGCGGGTCAAGGAATACCTCACCGAGACCGGCGGCGTGCGCGGCTTTCCGGGCGCGACCTATGTCGCCAACGGCGCCGAAGTCATGGAGCAGGATTGCGACATCCTGATCCCCGCCGCGTTCGAGGGCGTCATCAACCTGTCCAACGCCGACCGCATCCCCGCCAGGCTGATCGTGGAGGCGGCCAACGGCCCGATCACGGCGGGCGCCGACGAGGTGCTGCGCCGCAAGGGCACGGTGATCATCCCCGACATGTACGCCAACGCGGGCGGCGTGACGGTGTCGTATTTCGAATGGGTCAAGAACCTCAGCCATATCCGCTTCGGGCGGATGCAGCGCCGCGCCGAGGAGGCCAAGCAGCAGATGCTGATCGACGAGCTGGAGGCGATGACCGGCGGCAGCTTTTCCGACGCCTTCAAGGCGCGCTACCTTCAAGGCTCCGATGAGCTGACGCTGGTGCGCTCGGGCCTCGACGACACGATGCGCACCGCCTATCAGTCGATGCGCGAGGTCTGGCATGGCCGCAACGACGTGAGCGATCTGCGCACGGCGGCCTACATCGTCTCGATCAGCCGCGTCGCCGACAGCTATCGCGCGCTGGGCATCTGAGCGGCGGCGGCGCTCAGCTCAGCCGGGCGAGCGCGTGGCGCTTGCGGCCCGCCGACAGCTTGACCGGTCCCTCCGCCAGCCGCGCGGCGGTGACGATGGCGGCGGCGTCGGTCACCGGCTGGTCGTCCACCCGCGCGCCGCCCTCGGCGATCAGGCGCTTGGCCTCCTTGTTCGAGGCCGCCAGCCCGGCCTGCACCAGCAGCGCCACCACCGCCGCATCCGCTGCGGGCACGATCACCGAGGGCAGGTCGGCCCCGGCGCCGCCCTGCTCGAAGGTCTCACGCGCCGTGGCCTCCGCCGCCGCCGCCGCCGCGCGGCCATGGGCCAGGGTGGTGATCTCGCCTGCGAGGATCTTCTTCGCCTCGTTGATCTCCGCCCCGCCCAGCCGCGCCAGCCGCGCGATCTCGTCGAGCGGCAGTTCGGTGTAGAGCTTGAGGAACCGCCCCACGTCGGCGTCGGCGGTGTTGCGCCAGAATTGCCAGAAGTCATAGGGCGACAGCATCTCGGCGTTCAGCCACACCGCCCCGGCGGCGGTCTTGCCCATCTTCTTGCCGTCCGCCGTGGTCAAAAGCGGCGAGGTCAGCCCGAACACCTCCGCCCCCGCCACGCGGCGGGTGAGATCGACGCCGTTGACGATGTTGCCCCACTGGTCGGAGCCGCCCATCTGCAGCGCGCAGCCGAAGCGGCGGTGCAGCTCAAGGAAGTCGTAGGCCTGCAACAGCATGTAGTTGAACTCAAGGAAGCTGAGGTTCTGCTCGCGGTCCAGCCGCAGCCGCACGCTGTCGAAGCTCAGCATCCGGTTGACGCTGAAATGGCGGCCATAGTCGCGCAGGAATTCGATGTATTTCAGCCCGTCCAGCCAGTCGTTGTTGTCGGGCATCACCGCGTCGGTCGGCCCGTCGCCAAAGCTCATATAGCGGTCGAACACCTGCCGGATGCCCGCCATGTTGGCGGCGATGCCGTCGGCGTCGAGCAGCGGCCGCGCCTCGTCCTTGAACGACGGGTCGCCGATGCGCGTGGTGCCGCCGCCCATCAGGCAGATCGGTTTCCCGCCGGTCTTTTGCAGCCAGCGCAGCATCATGATCTGGATCAGCGAGCCGACATGCAGCGACGGCGCGGTGCAGTCGAAGCCGATGTAGCCCGAGACCGGCGCCGCCATCAGCCGCGCGTCGAGCGCCTCGAAATCCGTGCAATCCTGGATGAAGCCCCGCGCCTCCAGGGTGTGGAGGAACTCCGATCGCGGCTGATAGGTCATCGGGCGGGCCTCGCGTTTTCCCTGGGCGTCGCCGTGCGGTATAGCGGGCGGATCGAACAAGGAAAAGCCGATGGATACGCAAGCGCCGATCTGGGCGATGGGGCTGATGTCGGGAACCTCGATGGACGGGGTGGACGCCGCCTGTCTGCTGACCGATGGCGAGGCGATCGCCGCCTTCGGCCCCTGCGGCTTCACGCCCTACAGCGGGCGCGAGCTGAAAAGCCTGATCTACGGCGCGCAGGCGGCGCAGGCGGCGCCGACCGCCGGCTTGCGCGACGCGCGGCGCTGGCCGCTGGCGGTGCGCGCGGCGGCGGCCACCGCGACCGAGACCCACGCGCGGGCGGTCGAGGCGTTGCGGGCGGAGTGCGCGGCCGGGCAGGCGCCCGCGCTGATCGGCTTTCACGGCCAGACGCTGACGCACCGGCCTGCGGAGGGCTTCACGCTTCAGGTGGGCGCGGGCGCCCGGCTGGCGGCGCGGCTGGGCGTGGCGGTGGTCTCGGACTTTCGCAGCGCCGATATGGCGGCGGGCGGGCAGGGGGCGCCGCTGGTCCCGGTGTATCACCGCGCGCTGGCGCGGCGGCTGGGCCTGGAGGGGCCGGTCGCGTTTCTCAACATCGGCGGGGTGGCCAACGTCAGCTATATCGACGGCGACACGGTGATCGCCTTCGACACCGGGCCCGGCAACGCGCTGGTCAACGACTGGATGGCGGCGGCGGCGGGCGCGCATTTCGACGAGGGCGGCGGCGCAGCGCTGCGCGGGCGCGCCGATGGCGAGACGGTCGCGGCGCTGATGCGCGACGCATTTTTCGACGCCGCCCCGCCAAAATCGCTGGACCGCGACCGCTTCAAGGCGGCGCTGGGCGCGGTGGCGGGGATGGCGCTGGAGGACGGCGCGTCGACGCTGACCGCCTACACGGTCGAGGCGGCGGGCGCGGCGCTGCGCTGGCTGCCGCAGCCGCCGCGCCGCTGGCTGGTGTGCGGCGGCGGGCGGCGCAATCTGGCGATGATGGAGGGGCTGCGGCGGCGGCTGAACGCCGAGGTCGAGACGGTCGAGGCGGCGGGCCTCGACGGCGACATGCTGGAGGCGCAGGCCTTCGCCTATCTGGCGGTGCGCGCGGCGCGCGGTCTGCCGACCACCTTTCCCGCCACCACCGGCTGCGCGGTTCCGGTCAGCGGCGGTCGGCTGCACCGGCCGGAGGGCGACTGAGCCGCTTCTCCAAGGTTACGCCGCTCAGGCTCTCCCGCTCAGGCTGCGGCGGTCTCCTTCATGCGGGTGTGCATGTAGCCCTCCACGATGTCGATCATCTGGTCCATGCCCTCGTCGAAGAAGTGATTCGCGCCGGGCACCGTGGTGTGGGTGATGGTGATGCCGCGCTGGGTGCGCAGTTTGGCCGCCAGCTTGTCGATGTCGGCCATTGGCGCGATTCGGTCGGCCTCGCCGTTCACGATCAGCCCCGAGGACGGGCAGGGTGCGAGAAAGGTGAAGTCGTACATGTTGGCCGGCGGCGCCACCGAGACGAATCCGGCGATCTCCGGTCTGCGCATCAGCAGCTGCATCCCGATCCAGGCGCCGAACGAGAACCCCGCCACATAGCAGCTGCTGGCGTTGGGGCAGAGATGCTGGAGATGGTCGAGCGCGGCGGCGGCGTCGGACAGCTCGCCGATGCCCTGATCGAACTCTCCCTGGCTGCGCCCGACGCCGCGGAAGTTGAAGCGCAGCACCGAGAATCCAAGCCGGTGAAAGGCGTAGTGCAGGTTATAGACCACCTTGTTGTTCATCGTGCCCCCGAACTGGGGGTGGGGATGCAGCACGATGGCGATCGGCGCGTCGCGCCGGGCCTGCGGGTGATAGCGCCCCTCCAGCCGCCCCTCGGGACCGGGGAAGATGATCTCGGGCATGGGTGGCGCTCCTTGACGGACCGGATGCTTGACGTAAATAGTCAGGCATCCTAGAAGTGTTCTAAACGCCGTCGCCTGACGGCGCAGCGATCACTTCGAGGTAGTGGGGCGCAGGCGTTGCGTCAACGCCTTGTCATGGTTGCTCACAAGCGGGAGGCGCGCGTGAAGCTCAGCACCAAAGGCCGCTACGCGGTGACGGCGCTTGCGGACATCGCGCTGCAGGGCGGCGACAAGCTGGTGACGCTGGCCGAGATCGCGGCGCGCCAGGACGTGTCGCTTGCGTATCTTGAGCAGCTTTTCGTGCGGCTGCGCAAGGCCGGGCTGGTGGAGAGCGTGCGCGGCCCCGGCGGCGGCTATCGTCTGGGCCGCCCCGCCGACAAGTTGCGCATCATCGACATCATGAGCGCGGTGGACGAGACGGTGAGCGCGATCCGCTGCGAGGACGGCGCCGAGCAGGGCTGCGGCGGCTCGCGCGCCAAGTGCCTGACGCATGACCTGTGGGAGCAGCTTTCCAGCCATGTGCATGTCTTTCTCAGTCAGGTGACCATCGCCGACGTGATCGGCAACACGCTGGCGCCGTGCCCCGCCGCGCCGAACCTGATGTGGGAGGAGGCGCGGGCGTGACGGGCGGGGCGCATAGGGGCCGGGTCTATCTCGACTGGAACGCGACCGCGCCGCTGCGTCCCGAAGCGCGCGCGGCGATGATTGCGGCGATGGATCTGGTCGGCAATCCGTCCAGCGTCCACGCCGAGGGCCGCGCCGCGCGGGCGGTGGTCGAGACCGCGCGCGACCGGGTGGCGCAACTCGTCGGCTGCGACCGCGCGGCGGTGGTGTTCACCTCCGGCGCCACCGAGGCGGTGGCGCTGGCGACGCCGAAGGGCCGGGTGCGGTGTTCCGCCGTCGAGCATGACGCGGTGGCGCTGCGCTTTGGCCTCGACGACGCGCTGGCGGTGGATGGCGACGGCCGCGTGACGCCGCAGGCGGCGGACTGCGCCATGATCGCGGTGATGGCGGCGCAGAACGAGACCGGGGTGATCCAGCCGGTGGCGGAGATTGCGGCGGCGGCGGGCGCGGACGTGTTCTGCGACGCGGTGCAGGCGGTCGGGCGCATCCCGTTCGAATTCGGCGCGCTGGGGCTGCGCGCGGCGGCGATCTCTGCGCACAAGCTGGGCGGGCCGAAGGGCGTCGGCGCGGCGGTCCTGCGCGATGGTCTGCCCGGCGACGGCTGGACCGGCGGCGGCTGGGGGCAGGAGGGACGCATCCGCCCCGGCACCCATAACGTGATCGGCGCCGCAGGCTTTGGCGCGGCGGCGGCGGCGGCGCGGCGCGACCTTGAGGATGGCGTGTGGGAGCGTGTGCGGGCCTTGCGCGATCAGCTTGAGGCGCGGCTGGCGGACGCTGCGACCGACGCCCTGTTCATCGGCGCGGGCGCGCCGCGCCTGCCCAACACGGCCTGCGTCGCGGTTCCCGGCTGGAGGGCCGAGACGCAGGTGATGCAGCTTGACCTCGCGGGCTTCGCGGTCAGCGCGGGCGCCGCCTGTTCCTCCGGCAAGACCGGCCCCAGCCGCGCGCTGCGCGCCATGGGCCTCGACGAGACCACGGCGGCGGGCGCGATCCGCGTTTCGCTGGGGCCGACGACCACCGAAGACGAGATCGCGCGGTTCTGCGCCGCCTGGACCGCCCTCTACGCCAGACGCCGCGCGCACGCGGCATGAAGGAGACCACGATGGCCGCTCTTGACGACACCCAGATCAAGCAGGGCGTGGACGCCGGCACCATCGACGCCGTGCGCGCGATGGGCAAATACAAGTATGGCTGGGAAAGCGACGTCGAGACCGAGTTCGCGCCGAAGGGCCTGAACGAGGACATCGTGCGGCTGATCTCGGCCAAGAAGGGTGAGCCGGAATGGATGCTGGAATGGCGTCTCGGCGCGTATCGTCGCTGGCTGACCATGGAACAGCCCGACTGGGCGATGCTCAACATCGCGCCGATCGACTATCAGGACCAGTATTACTACGCCGCGCCGAAGGGCTTTGACGACAAGCCGCAGTCGCTGGACGACGTGGACCCCGAATTGCTGCGCACCTACGAGAAACTCGGCATCCCGCTCAGGGAGCAGATGATCCTTGCGGGCGTGGTGGACGGCGCGGCGGCGGAAGGGCGCAAGGTGGCGGTTGACGCGGTGTTCGACAGCGTCGCGGTCGGCACCACGTTCAAGGAGGAGCTTGGCCGCGCGGGCGTGATCTTCTGCTCGATCTCGGAAGCCGTGCGCGAGCATCCCGATCTGGTGCGCAAGTATCTCGGCTCGGTCGTGCCCACGTCGGACAACTATTTCGCGACGCTCAACTCGGCGGTGTTCTCGGACGGCTCGTTCGTCTATATCCCCGAAGGGGTGCGTTGCCCGATGGAGCTGAGCACCTATTTCAGAATCAACGCCGAGAACACCGGCCAGTTCGAGCGCACGCTGATCATCGCCGACAAGGGCGCGCATGTCAGCTATCTTGAGGGCTGCACCGCGCCGATGCGCGACACCAACCAGCTGCACGCCGCCGTGGTGGAGCTGGTCGCGCTGGAGGACGCGGAGATCAAGTATTCGACGGTGCAGAACTGGTATCCGGGCGACGAGAACGGCAAGGGCGGCATCTACAACTTCGTCACCAAGCGCGCCGATTGTCGCGGCGCGCGCTCCAAGGTGATGTGGACGCAGGTCGAGACCGGCTCGGCGATCACCTGGAAGTATCCGTCCTGCATCCTGCGCGGCGACGACAGCCAGGGCGAGTTCTATTCGATCGCCATCGCCAACAACGCCCAGCAGGCCGACACCGGCACCAAGATGATCCATCTGGGCAAGAACACCAAATCGCGGGTCGTCTCGAAGGGCATCTCGGCGGGCCGGGCGCAAAACACCTATCGCGGGCTGGTCTCTATGCACCCGCGCGCCGCCAACGCGCGTAACCATACCCAGTGCGACTCGCTTCTGATCGGCCAGACCTGCGGCGCGCACACGGTTCCTTATATCGAGATCAAGAACGCCACCGCCAAGGC
>CAZRFB010000285.1:0-9436 GCA_964599185.1 uncultured Rhodobacterales bacterium
GAGGATTGCCCGTTATGGAACAGACACAGAAGAAGACCTCGAAGCCGTATTCACCCGAGTTTCGCGAACGCGCGGTGCGGCTGGCGATAGAACACCGCGATGAGTATCGAAGCGAAGCTGCGGCGCTGACGGCGATCGCAAGCAAATTGGGGTGTTCGCCAGACAGCCTTCGCGTGTGGGTGCGGCAGGGCCAGCGCGATGGCGGCGAGCGGCCGGGCCAGACAAGCGCCGAGAAGGCGCGGATCAAGGAACTTGAGCGAGAGAACCGGGAACTGCGGCAGGCCAATGAGATACTGAAGAAGGCGTCAGCGTATTTTGCTCAGGCGGAGCTCGACCGCCCGTTTCGCAAATGACTGCTTTCATTGAAGAACATCGCGAGGTGCATGGGGTCGAGCCGATCTGCCGGACACTGCAGTTCGCTCCTTCCACCTATTATGACCGGCGCGCCATCGTGCGTGATGCTGAGCGCGCGTCGGCCCGGGCCAAGTCCGACGCCGCCCTGAGCCTCAAGATCGACGGGGCCTGGCGGGACAACCGCAAGCTCTATGGCGCGCGCAAGATCTGGCATGTCTTGCGGCGGGAGGGGGAAGATGTCGCCCGCTGCACTGTGGAGCGGTTGATGCGCAGCCTGGAGATCAAGGGGGCGGTTCGCGGCAAAAAAATCGTCACGACCAACCCGGACACGTCCCAGCCCTGCCCGGACGACAAGGTGAACCGCCTGTTCAAGGCGGATCGGCCAAACAAACTGTGGGTTTCAGACTTCACCTATGTGCCGACTTGGTCCGGAACGGTCTACGTTGCCTTCGTGATCGATGTCTTCGCGCGGCGGATCGTCGGGTGGCGCGCTTCGACATCAATGAAGACCCAGTTTGTCCTCGACGCGCTGGATCAAGCAATCTGGCAGAGAAAAATGCCTGATAACAAAGCGCTGATCCATCATTCGGACCGCGGCTCACAATACCTTTCCATCAAATACACCGAGCGCCTGGCGGAGGCCGAGATCGATCTCTCGGTCGGAACGGTCGGTGACGCCTATGACAACGCCTTGGCCGAATGCGTCATTGGCCTGTTCAAAACCGAGGTCATCAACCAGATCGGCCCGTGGAAATCGATGCGCGAAGTCGAATGGGAAACCCTGAAATGGGTCGACTGGTACAACAACCGCCGACTGCTCGCCCCAATCGGATACATCCCGCCCGCAGAAGCAGAGGAGACGTTCTATGCAAATGTGACCAAGATCGATATCGTCGCCTGATCGTCGAACAAATCACCCTCCGGTAAACCCGGGGCGGTTCAGGTCGCACGATCCAAAGCACCTCGACGAGATGCTCCGCTGGACTTGGAAAACAGCCCGCGAGGCAGTGCGGAAAGCCGCCTGACGACGGGTGCTGAGCGGCCGGTTACTGAAGACGTGGAGGCCGGCTGGCTCCGCCATCTCCGACCTGGCTTACCCATCACGCGCTGAACCCAACCATCACCCGCGCGCCATGGCCGTCGGCCGTCGCAGCCGGCGGCGCGTGCGTCGGCGCGTCTGCCTCAGACAGCCGCTCACCATCATGCGACCTGCCCCACCGCCGGAACGGAGGACAATCGCTGATCAACATCTAGTGGTAGGCTGAGCGAGGGGGATAAGCAGTGAATGTTTTGTTGGCCACCGAGAGGGACTGACGTCGAACTGCTCGCCCGAAGGCGAGCGTGTCTCGTCAGGGTATGGCGGGAGGTCCTTCGAATTGCCAACTCGCGATCCAGTCGATCTCGAATGCTGATGGGAAGGGGGTCGTTTGATCCGGCGGGCCACCCCAGTCGCCGCCGACCGCGAGATTGGCCATCATGTACATTGGTCCATCCATTTCTGGTTTGACCTCGATCGCGGCCACCGCTTCCCGATCCAAGAAAAACACGATGTCCGTTTTGGTCCAGAGCACGCCGTAAAGACGAAATTTCTTATGTGCTTCGTCCGCTGGTAACCGACATCCGGTGTGACGATCCTCGCCGTCTTGCCGCCAATGCGTAGTGACGTAAACCGACTCGGGATCAGCAGCCAAAACCTCGAACACATCGATCTCCGGCGGCCATTGACCCACGCGGTGCAGCCAGAACGCAGGCCAGAGGCCACGCCCCTCGGGCATGCGCGCGCGAATTTCGAAATATCCATGCTGCTGAAGATGGCTTTGGCGGGATGTGATCAGTCCCGAGACGAAGGCGCGGTTTTCGAGGAGCGGCAGAAGCGACCCTGGGGTTCGATCGGCGGTGATCCTGAGCACGCCGTTGCGGACCTCGAAAGCATTCAACCCAAGCGGCTGGTCGCCAGCACCGGCATATCCGGGGTCGACGTATATCTGCGCCTCGCCGTTCGGAACCAGCGTGCGCGCACGCCAGTCGTCATAGGCCCCATGATCGAAATGCGGCGTCCAAGGGCCCTCGAAGGGATCGAAGCTGGCGAAGTCGTCGAGAAAGCTGCGCTGCAGCGTGATTTCCCGCATCGACGCATCCCATGCGTCCGACCGAACGGCGCACCGCGCGGCCCCAACGCCTGAAGCGGGCGCATGGAGCACGAGCGTCTCCGCAGGGATCGGATCGGCTGCGTCCGCTTGCGCCACAGCCGCCGCCAGAAGCCCGAAACATGACGCAACGTATCGCAAGGTCGTCATTCCGGCGCTGAAAGCTTGCGACGATGGACTGACGCAACCGATGAAAGCGCCCGCCTTGGCAGATACTCGATTGCGACGACCCACCCGAAGCCGGCGACTGCGCAGGCGTAGTGCAGGATGTGGAGGGGGATGGAGGCCAAGGCGATTCTCGACCCGGCGCACTCGCGCACGAGACGAAGAAACTCGCGATTGACCGCGATGAAGGCTCCGCAGGATGCTACCGACAGCATCAACGCCCAGGGGGCGACCGGCGCGGACAGGATCCCCAGCCCCATCAGAACTGTGAGCACGGCTGACAACCTGTGCTGCCGGTCCAGATTGAGTTCTGTCGTCAACCCCTGACCAAAGAGCATCAGGCGCGTCCATGGAATCGCGCGGTCGAAGAGATCCGCTCGCGCCATGCCAAGCACGCTCCAGGATTTCAGATGCTTTCCACGCAAGCGCGAATAGAGCGCCACCGCCCCGCCGAAGTGAACCAGACGAATGCCGAACTCGACATCTTCCATCATCCGCATACGTTCGTCGAAGCCGCCGAGACGATCAAAAGCTTTCTTGCGGACAGCACCGCAGCCTGTCCAGAACGAGGTCGGCCGTTCGGGTCCCTGGCAGTGCACGTAGTGGTGCAGCAGATTGCGGTACTTGCTGCAAACTGCGGGACAGGAGGGGTTGTCATCGTAAGCGCCGAAGACGGCGTCTATGCCGGATTGCGTTCTGAAAAAATCCAGAAGGCGCTCGCGAACGTCGGCGTGAACCACCACGTCGGCGTCCACAAAGAACAGGATGTCCGCCTCAGCGTCTTTCGCCCCCCGGTTCCGGGCTGCGGCCGCCCCGAGACTGGACGAATGCGTCACCAGTTCGACGCCCATGCGCCGCGTCAGCGACGCCGTTTCGTCAGTCGAGCCGTCATCCACCACGATGATCTCGTTGAGCATGAAGTCGGCGGCGAGCAGACCCGAAAGGCACGCCTGGATGCACCATGCGGCGTTGCGCGCCGGAACGACGACGCGAATACGCAATTCCTCAGACATCGACGCGCCTCGGCGCGGCCGAACGCCGCCATCGGCTCAGCCAGAACAACGCCGCAAGCAAAGGCACGATCCAGATCACCCGCGCCTGGTAGCGATCGACCGGAGCCGAAAGCCCGCCGAAAATCGCCGCGTTCGCCAAGAGCCCCACAATCGCAACGAACAGCAGCGCCCGCTCGCGATCGCCCACGCGCAAACCATCCTTGAAGAACCAGAATGCGATCAGCCCGACCGAGCCGAGGACGACCGCCTTCTGCGCGAGGCCCACGCCCGAAAGGCCGGACGCGTTGCGGGAACCGCTGGCTTCACGCACGAAGCGGCCGTCTGCATCCTCGGTCACACGACCCCACGACATGTCAGCCAGTCCTATCATGATGGTCTGGCGGACGGCGTTCCCGGCGAAGGACCAAGTCTGCTCAAATGGAAACTCCATCAGGGAGCGTCCCAATATCAGGAACTCCTCGTCACGAATTCGATCCATCTGCTCATCTGTCGCCTTTTTCATCAAACCATCGCGAGACCATAGAATTGAGCCAAGATCGTTCGGAATTTCGTGACCCCAAATCTCGCAGACCGCGTAGTTGTACTCATCACAATGCGCCTGGAGATGCCACAACGCGGGTCCGTCTTCGATCGAACGCGCGAGCAGGATCGGCAAGCGGCGCGGCGCGAGGCTTGGCTCGTCAAACACAGCCTCGTTGACGCCGAGACTCGCCACCGCCGTCGCAACAAGCGGGCCCACAGTGAGCGCGACGGCAAGGAAGCTCAGTCTTCGCTGCGCCAGAAGCGCCAGCAACGCTGCGGTAGAGGCCGCAATGTAGAGTGGAGGGTGCCCGTAATGCGAGAGCGCCGCCAAGGTCGCGGCGCCGAACACGAACAGTTTTCCGATCAAGCCGATACGATCGAGTCGGGCGGCGACGATCATCGCGCAAAGAATCGCGACTGCGGCCAAGATGTCGGGCATCAGGAAGGAGACGGTCCATGGCAATGCGGTCATCGTCACGCAGACGGCCGCCGCCGCCGCGGCCGCGGCCGGACGCGCTGCGGCCTCTCGCCCCGCGATCACGCCGATCAGCGCCACGACCAGAATGGATTGAAGCAGCGCGAAGCCTGTGAATCCTAAAGGGCTCAGCGAACCGATGTAGATGAAAGCCGGATAGATGATGGAGCGCACGAAACTCCCTTCGCGCTCCACTTCATGAGAGCCGCCAATGTCAGCGCCGGCGGTGCTCTCGACCGCTGGCGACGCCAACGCCGCGATCTTGCCGAGCACAAGATCCACCGCGCTGGCGCCCTGCTGAAGATAATGCATCGTGTCGAAGAAAATCAGCGGTCCGCCGTTCAGCATCGCCGGCCATAGCAGCGCCACGGCGAGCGCCAGCGTCGCGGCGACCGCCGCGGCGACGTTCAGAGGCGCGCCCCGCGCCCCCGTCTCGGCCCCGGCACTTGGAGACGTCGTCATTTCGCCCGCTGTTCCTTGCGCTTGAGTTCGAACTCCTCATGGTAGGATCGCTCCACGTTGACGGTCCAAACGTCATGGCGCTCACCGAGAATGTTGCGCGCCGCCAGCATCCCGGTCAACATCGAATGATCCTGATTGTTGTAGCGGTGCAGGCCGTTGCGGCCGATGGTCTGGAAATTCTCGAATTGGCCGAGCCATCCCGCGATCACGTCCAGCGCCTCGCCGTATTCGCCGTCGTAGACCGGGTAGGCCTTGACCTGACGGATCACCGAGCCGTCGACCACGCTTGCTTTCGGCGCGAGGCCCAACTGCTCCAGTTCCGCTGCGCCGAGTTCGATGAGGTCGGCATCCGACATCGCCCAGAGGCCGTCGCCTTCGTGACAGAAATACTCCATTCCGATCGACGCCTGGCGCGAATTCGGCATCATCTCGGCCGACCATGCGCGGAAGTTCTGAATGCGCCCGACTTTCACTTCCGAACTGTGGATGTATACCCAGTTGTCGGGAAACGGATCCGGATGATCGAGGATCAGGGTGACGATCAAGAAGTCGCGATAGCGCAACCGCGCCGCCGCTGCGCGCACCGGCTCGGGCGGCGGCGGGTCGAATGCGGCGATGAGGTCGGTCAACGCCATCGTGTTCAGAACATGATCTGCGGCTTCGACATAGCGGTGGTCGGCGCCGTCGGCGCTGCGCTCGGTCACTTCGACGCCCTGAACGCGGCGCCCCTCCCACAGAAGACGGGTGGCCCGACTGCGCATCCGCACCTCGCCACCTTGCGCTTTGATGCGGTCGCGGACCTTCTCCCACATCATGCCGGGCCCGAGCCGGGGATAGTGGAACTTCTCGATCAGGCTCGTCGTCGAGTTGGCCCCGGTGATGGCGTTTATCACAACCTTCCACAGGGAGAGGTTCTTGATTCGCTGCGCCGCCCAGTCGGCGCGGATTTCACGGGGCGAGATGCCCCAGACCTTTTCGGTGTAAGACCGGAAAAAATGCATGTATAGGCGACGGCCAAAACGATTGATCACCCATTGCTCGAAGCTTTCCTCGATCCTGGAAGGTTTCATGCGCCATTTCGCATAGCTCAAAATGATGCGCCCGCTTTCGTAGACGCCGATATTCTGAAGTGTGTTAAATATTTTTAGAGGGTAATCATAGAATTTGCTGCGGTAATATATTCTGCTCTTGCGAGGGACGACAATGAAATCATCCCCCATGATCTCATGCCACATCTGCTCCACCTCGCCGACCTTGGTGAAGAAACGGTGGCCGCCAATGTCGAAACGGAACCCCTTGTAGCTTTCGGTGCGCGCGATGCCGCCGACCAGATCGCCAGATTCGACGACGACGGGCACATGCCTCGGAGACCGCTTCTGCAATTCCAGTGCCGCCGTCAATCCTGCTGGGCCCGCTCCAATCACCACAACTCGCGGACTATCCTTTTTAACTTCTTGATCTTGCATCACTACCCTGAACTAATTGCCGACCTTGAAGATACACTTTCTCAACCTAAGGTTGATTGACCAAGAATAGGTGAATTTAGTTGCTCACGGATACTTTCAGTAGATTATTTTTTCGAAGTGGGCAAGTTTTTTGTTGCGACCATTCATTTCCCGGCGAAAATAAATACCAAGCCGGATGCGAGTCAGGCGACGAGCGCGTCAACGACCATTGGGGCGACGCTTCTCCCACACGGAACGCCGATCGCGGCTTGCGCGCTGTCGCGGCGACGGGACCCTGCTTGACGCGCTCTTGAACGCAGTTCGTTGCATCGAGTGGCGGAACGCGCGATTTGACGGTCGACGAACAGGGGGAAACTGCGGATGACGTCAGCGACAATCCTCATCACCGGTGGGGCGGGGTTCATCGGCGCGCATGTGGCGGCGGCGCTGAGCGCGGCCGGCTTCAAGGTCGTGATTCTCGACAACTTCGAGAATTCCGAACGCGACGTGGCGGATCGCCTCGCAGCGATGGGTTTTCCGCGGCCCGACGTCGTCGATGCCGACATTCGCGACGCGGAGGCGCTCGATCGAGTTTTCGTCGCCCTGCGCCTGGACGCCGTCGTTCACATGGCCGGGAAGAAAGCAGTCGGCGAGTCGGTCGCCGATCCGTTGCTGTACTATTCGGCGAACCTCTCCGGAGCGATGGAGCTGCTTGCGGCGATGACGCGGCACGGGGTCCGTCGTCTCGCGTTCTCGTCCTCGGCGACTGTCTACGGGGCGCCCGAGCGCCTGCCGATCGACGAGCGCGCGGCGCTCGGCCCGGCCAATCCCTACGGCCGAACGAAGCTGATGATCGAGCAGATGATCGGCGACGTTGCGGCAGCGGACCCGGCCTTCGCCGCGATCTCGCTGCGCTATTTCAACCCGGTCGGGGCGTGGCGCGGCGGATCGATCGGCGAAGCGCCCACGGGAACTCCCAACAACCTCTTCCCCTACATAGCCCAGGTGGCGGACGGATCGCGGGCGCGCGTGGCGGTGTTCGGCGACGACTATCCGACGCCCGACGGAACCGGCGTGCGGGACTACATCCATGTCGTGGACCTCGCTCGCGGGCATGTGGCCGCAATCGCCCGGCTGCTTTCACCCGACGCGGAGCCCGGCCACCGGGCGATCAATCTGGGAACCGGGCGCGGCTACAGCGTCCTCGAGGCGCTCGCGGCCTTCGAGCGAGCCTCCGGGCGACCCATCGCGCGCGAGATCGTCGCGCGACGCGCCGGCGACGTCGCGGCCTGCGTGGCGGATCCGTCCCTCGCCGCAGAACTGCTCGGCTGGCGGGCGGAATTGGACCTCGACGACATGTGCGCCGACCACTGGGCGTTTCAGCTGAAACCGAGCCGCGCATGAGCCGACGCTCTCCGTCGCGCTGCGTCCGATGAGCGCCGAGACCTCCGACGCGCCGCGCGGCCTGTGGGAGGCGCTGCGCCTCGCGCCCCATCTGCGCGCGCACGCATGGGCGGTTCCCACACTGCTCGCGCTGGGCGCGGCGGCTGCGGTCGCCGAGACTGTCGGCGTCGGGCTCGGCGCGCTGTTCCTGTTCGCGGTGCTTGGACGAACCGACGCGCTGGCCGAGGGCGGCGGGCTGATCGCTGCGGCCCATGCGCGCTTCGCCTGGCTGCTCAATGGCTCCCCGACCACGCTCGCGGCCATCTTCCTCGGCATCATCCTGATCAACGCCGCCCTCATCTACGCGTATCAGACCGCGACCGCCGTCGCCATGAACCGCATCGCACAAGATATGCGCGACCGGGTGCATCAGACCTATGTCACGGTCGCCTACAGTCATCTTCATGCGCGCGAGCGCGGCGAGCTCATCAACACGCTGGCCACCGAGACCTGGCGCGTCGCCGACGCGTCCTACGCGGCGGCGCGGATCGGCGTGAACCTCTGCGCCATCGGCATATTCGGCGCCGGGCTCGTCGCGCTCTCATGGCCGATCGCGCTGACCGCCGCGCTTTGCGGATTGGCGAGCTTCGCGGCGCAGCGCGTGCTGTCGCGGCCGCTCCGGCGGCTCGGGAACGAGCTTCTGAGCGAGAACCAGATCCTCGCCGAGCGCATGCTGGTCAGCCTGCAGGGCATGCGGACCCTGCGCGTCTTCGCGCAGGAGCCCTACGTCCTGCGCGTCTTCTCCGCTGCGTCCTCGAAGGTGCGTCGCCTCGCAGTCGCATCGGAGCGGATCAAGGCGCTTGTCGGCCCGGTCGGCGAACTGGCGAGCCTCGGCGCGATCGTCGCGATCGCGCTGGTCGCGTCGGTCTGGCGGATCGACACGCCGACCACCGTGGCGACCGTGATGCTGCTGTTGCGCCTGCAACCTCACCTGCGCGAGTTCGAGAGCCACCGGCTTGCGCTCTCGGGCATGGGCGCGTCGCTGCGCGCCGTGCGCGAGACCATCGCGCGCGACGGCAAACCATGGCCCGCCGAAGGGACCGCGCCTTTCGCGGGCCTGAAGGGCGAGATCCGTTTCGAAGAGGTGACCTTCTCGCACGACCCGCGTCGACCGCCGAGCCTCGACCATGTCGGCTTCACGATCCGCAAGGGCGCCGTCACCGCCCTGTCGGGCCCCAGCGGATCGGGCAAGAGCACGATCATCAATCTGCTGCTGCGGCTCTACGAGCCGGATTCCGGGCGCATTCTGGTCGACGGCGTCGATCTGCTGTCCATCAAGCGAAGCAGCTGGCTCGAGCGGGTGGCCGTCGCCGGGCAGGATGTCGAACTGATCGAAGGCACGGTCGAGCAGAACATCCGGCTCGCCCGCCACGACGCCAGCCTGCAGGACGTGCGCGACGCCTGTGCGGC
>CAZRFB010000286.1:0-5420 GCA_964599185.1 uncultured Rhodobacterales bacterium
CCGCAGCACACCCGCTCGACCTGCGGGTTCGCCGCCACGATCTCCGCCAGCCGCGCGCGGCCCTCGATCAGCGCGATGCGGTCCATGTGCTCGATGCCGCAGGTGAACGGCGGATGGTGCAGAAAGATCAGCGTCGGCGCCTCGGGCCGCGCGGCCAGCGCCGCCGCCAGCGCGTCAAGGCGCGCAGCGCACAGCGCGCCGTGGGAGGCGCCGGGAACCACCGTGTCGAGACCGATCAGTCGCAGCGGCCCGAGGTCATGGACGAAATCGACGAAAGGCCCGGCCCCGGCGCGGTCGGGGAAGGCCGCGCGAAACCGCTCGCGCCGGTCGTGGTTGCCGAGCAGGCACAGCGCCGGACACGGCAGCCGGTCGAGCAACGGCGCGAGTTCGGCGTATTCCTCGGCGAGCCCGTTGTCGGTGAGATCGCCGCTGATCACCGCCAGGTCGGGGGCCGGCGACAGGGCGCGCACCGCCTCGACCGCACGGGCGGCGAGCATGTTGGTCTCCGCCACGCGGTAGGCGGGCAGGCCGCGCGGGCGCAGGTGCAGGTCGGAAAGCTGGACGACGATCATCGGCGTGGCCTCTCATGGCTTGGCGCCGCGCGGATCGGCCCGCGCGGCGCCGGAATGCCGCCTACTGCGGCAGCTTCAGCGCGGTCTGCTCGACATAGGGCCGCATGATCGCGTCGGCCTTGGCCTGCGCCGCCGCCAGCGCCTCGGCGGGCTGGCGGTCGCCCGACATCACCGCCTGAACTTCGTCCTCCAGCGCCTTGCGCACGGCGACGGTGTTGTAGGTGGCGAACCAGGACTTCGCGAAGTGCAGTTGCAGCAGCGCGACCGCCGCGTCCGGGTTGGCCTCGATGAAGGCCTTCATCTCGGGCAGGTCATAGGCCGCCTTGTTGGGCGCGAAATAGCCGGTGAACCGGCTCCAGTGGCCCGAGATCTCCGGGCTGGTCAGCCAGTTGATCAGCGTCCAGGACGCCGCCTTCTGCGCATCGCTCAGGCCCTTCGGCATCATCAGCGAGGCGCCGCCGATGGCGACCGCGTTGCGCACGTTGCGCGGCACGAAGGCGACGCCATAGCGGTCGCCCATGTTCTCGCGGATGAACGACAGCGAGCCGGTGGACAGCAGCACCATCGAGGCGTCACCCGCAAAAAACGCGGTCGAGACCGCCTTGCCGTCGGTCACGCCCTCGGGCGTCACCTTGTGGGTGAAGATCAGGTCGCGCACGAAGCTCAGCGCGCCAAGCATCGATGGGGTGTCGTAATAGACCTCGCCGCCGTATGCGGCGTTATAGTACTGGCCGCCGTTCGACATCGTCAGCGCGGTCATGATCCAGCCGAGATAGTCGTAGTTGCCGGGCAGCATCAGGCCGTAGCGGGTGACGCGGTCGCCGTCGCGCACGGTCAGCGCCTTGGCCGCATCGACGAATTCCTGCCAGGTCTCGGGCGGGTTGCTGGGGTCGAGCCCGGCGGCGGCGAAATGCTCCTTGTTGAAGTAGAGCAGCGGCGTGGAGTTGTGGAACGGCGCGGCCCACACCTTGTCGGCGAAGCGGGCGTTGCCATGCAGCGCGGGCCAGAAATGGTCCATCCAGGCGTCGGCTGTCAGGCCGTCGGCCTCGATCATCGCGTCAAACGGCTCGATCTCGCCGTTGATCTGGTATTCCAGAATGAAGTTGGCCGACATGATCACCGCCGCCGGCGGCCGGCCGGCCTTGATCGCGGCGCGGGTCTTGATGTTGGTCTCGTCGTAGCTGCCGGTATAGACCGGCGTCACGTCGATGTCGGCGTGCTCGGCGTTGAACCGCCCGATGAGGTTCTTCATCTCCGCGGCGAGCTTGCCCTCCACCGGAACGGGGAAGAACAGCTCGATTTCAGTCGCGGCATGGGCGAAGCCCGCCGCCAGCGACAGCGCGCCGGCGGCGATCAGTGATTTCCAGGTTTGCATGGGGGCGATCCTCATTTGACGCCGGAGAACAGGAAAGAGTTGACGAACTGGCGCTGGAACAGCGTGAAGGCGGCCAGCAGGGGCGCCGCGACCAGGAAGGTTCCCGCCGCAATCACACCCCATTGCGAGGCGCTCTCGGCGCCGCGGGTGAAGCTCGCCAGCCCGATGGTCAGCGTGTGGTTGTCGGGGCTGGAGATCACCATCAGCGGCCACAGGAACTCGTTCCAGTGCGCGGTGACGCTGACGATGGCGAAGGCGACCATGCCGGGCCGGGCCAGCGGGACCAGCACCCGCCAGACGATCTGCGCCCAGTTGGCGCCCTCCACCATCGCCGCCTCCTCGAAGTCGCGCGGGATGGTGCGGAACGTCTGGCGCATCAGGAACACCCCGAAGGCCGAGGCGAAATAGGGCGCCATCACCGCCAGCAGCGTGTCGTAGAGGCCAAGCCCGACGATGGTGACGAGGTTCGGCACGATCAGCACCGGCGGCACGATCATCAGTTGCAGCAGGAACAGGTGGAACACCACGTCGCGCCCGCGAAAGCTCAGCCGCGCGAAGGCGTAACCGGCCAGCGTCACCGTCGCGAGCTGCACCGCGAGGATGCCGCCGCAGACCGCCAGCGTGTTGAGGTAGAGCCGCGCGAAATCGGCGCTGTCCAGCGCCTCGGCGAAATTGTCCAGCGTCGGCATGAAGTCGGGCAGCAGCGACGCCATGTCGAGCCCGCCGAAGTTCTGCGGGCGGAACGCCGCGACACTCATCCACAGCAGCGGCGTGGACCAGACCAGCGCCACCGTCGCCAGCATCGCCACCGCCAGCCAGCGCCCATCCCGCACCGCCGCCCGCATCGTCACGACTCGTAGTGCACGCCGCGCTCCAGCGTGCGCAGCGAGAGGGCGGACAGCGCCAGCAGCGCCGCGAGCGACAGCACGGTGGCGGCGGCCGCCTTGCCGTAGTCATAGTTCTCGTGCGCCTGCTGGTAGATGTAGAACAGCATCAGATTGGTGCTGTCGGACGGACCGCCCTTGGTCAGCACCACCACATGGTCAACCTGCGTGACCGCGTTGATCAGCGCGATCACCGCGACGAAGGCGGTGGTGGGGCCGAGCAGCGGCAGCGTCACCCGGCGAAAGCGGCCCCAGGGCCCCGCGCCCTCCAGCCGCGCGGCCTCGTAGAGATCGGTCGAAATGCCCTGCAGCCCGGCGAGGAAGAACAGCATGTAATAGCCGGCGTTCTTCCAGACGGTCAGCCCGATCAGCGACCACAGCGCAATGTCGGGGTCGCCGATCCAGTTGGTGCGCCCGGCGCCCAGCTTGCCGAGATAGTGGTCGAGCAGCCCGATGCCGGGCAGGAAGACGAACATGAACAGCGCCGCCGCCGCCACCAGCGGCAGCAGCACCGGGAAGAACACCACCGCGCGCAGCGCCGCGTTGAACCGCGTCGCCTCCTGCAGTCCCACCGCCAGAACCAGCGCCAGCGCAATCGACGGCAGCATCGTGCCGATGGCGTAGATCACGTTGTTGGTCGCCGCGCGGCGAAAGCTGGCGTCCGCAAACAGCCGCTCGAAGTTGCCGAGGCCCCAATCCACCGCGTCCGAGCCGAAGGTCTCGATGCGCAGCGCCTGCGCCAGCGACTGCGCGATCGGCCAATAGGTGAACAGCAGCAGGAACATGAGCGACGGCGCCAGCAGCGCCCAGGCCAGCGACGGCCCGCGCCAGATGCGCCGCGCGCCCGCCCCGGTCATCGCCGTCACCGCCGTCTCCGCCATGCCTCGCCCCCCCCCGGATACGGGGTCGGTAATCGGGTGAGGCGACGCCCGCGTGTCGCGTCTGCGAACTTTCCGCAACAGTCGCACGTCTGTCGCAGGCGCGCCCTAGAACGCCGTCCTACAGGGGGAGGCGGCATGGCGGACATTCGGCTCGAAGGGTTGCGCAAGGCGTTTGGCGAGACGCCGGTGATCCACCGGCTCGACCTCAGCGTGGCCGACGGCGCGTTATGCGTGGTGGTCGGACCCTCGGGCTGCGGCAAGTCCACGCTGCTGCGCATGATCGCAGGGCTGGAGTCGCCCGACGCCGGGCGCATCCTGATCGGCGGGCGCGACGTGACGCGCGCGGCGCCGGGCGACCGCGACGTGGCCATGGTGTTTCAGAACTATGCGCTGTTCCCGCACCTCTCCGTCGCGCGCAACATCGCCTTCGGCATGGAGGTGCGCGGCGCGCCGCGGGCCGAGATCGACCGGCGCGTGCGCGAGGCGGCGTCGATCCTGCATCTCGACGCGCTGCTCGACCGCAAGCCGCGCCAGCTCTCGGGCGGTCAGCGTCAGCGGGTGGCGATGGGCAGGGCGATCGTGCGCGACCCCGCCGCCTTCCTGTTCGACGAGCCGCTGTCGAACCTCGACGCCCAGCTAAGAGGAGAGATGCGCGCGGAGATCAAGCGCCTGCATCTGGCGTTGGGCGCGACGGCGGTGCATGTCACCCACGATCAGGTCGAGGCGATGACCATGGGCGACATGCTGGTGGTGATGAACCAGGGCCGCATCGAGCAGGTCGGCCCGCCGATGACGCTCTACGAGCGGCCCGCGACCACCTTCGTCGCCCGGTTCATCGGCGCGCCGCCGATGAACCTGATGGCCGCTGCGGCGGGCGGCGTGGCGTTCGGCCCGGCGGCGGGCGCGGCGACGCTCGGGGTGCGCCCGGAGGACCTGATGCTCTGCCCGGAGGACCCCGCCCTCATCCCCGTGGTGCGGCTGGTCGAACCGCTTGGCGCCGACACCTTCGCCCATGCCGAAATCGACGGCGCCGCGCTCACCGTGCGCCTGCCGGGCGCGACCCGCGTGGCGGTCGGCGACCGGCTGCCGCTGCGCCCCGCGCCCGACCGCCTGCACCGCTTCGACGCAGACGGCGCCCGCCTGCCCTGACCGGCGCCGCCCGCGCGCCGTCAAGACGCCGCGCGGGCGCGCAGGGCCGGGGTGGCGACGCCCCCGCCCAAACGGACGGCGGGGCGTGAGCGTGCGCGGTTGCGCCTCCCGTCCGTCCATATCGTCCTGAGCCGCTCGCGCGATCACCGCTCCCCCGCCCGCGATGCCGCATCGAGGCGGCCGAGCGCGCGCGCTTTTCAGGATCCCGCCGTCCCGGGCGGGACGGGCGCGGCGCCCGTGCGCGGCGTGGTCGCTAATCTGCCGGAGCGGCGGCGCGCGCCGTCCACGCCCGCCAGCCGCCGAACGCGGTGATGTCGGGCGCTGCATCGCAGGCGTCGGCTTCGGCGAGAAAGCCCAGCGTTTCGCGCCCGTCCGCCAGCGTCACCCGTCCCAGACCCAGCGGCGCCGGGATCGCGGCGAGAAAGCCGCCGAGCCGGTCGGCGGGAAACGCCCAGAGCTCCGCCTCGATCGCCGCGCCGCCCGTCGCCACCCGCGTCATGCCGGGGCGCGCCGGGGCGCCGGGCAGCGCGCACAGCCGGTAGCAGGGCGCGGTGCGCGC
>CAZRFB010000287.1:0-1713 GCA_964599185.1 uncultured Rhodobacterales bacterium
GAACGGCTGCTGCAACGGCTGACGCGCGCCGAGATCGCGGGCGCAAGCTGGCGCGACAACGGCGCGCTGGTGGTGGCGCGCGACCTCGGCCACGCGGCGGACCTGACCAACCGCCTCGCGCCCGAGCATCTGGAGTTGTGCGTCGCAGACCCCGAGGCGCTGGCGGGCCGGATCCGCCACGCAGGCGCGATCTTTCTGGGCGCGCGCACGCCCGAGGCGCTGGGCGACTATGTCGCCGGGCCGAACCATGTGCTGCCGACCGCGCGCTCGTCGCGCTTCGCCTCCGGATTGTCGGTGCTCGACTTCATGAAGCGCACCACGCTGCTCGGCGCCTCGGCGCAGGCCCTGCGCGCCATCGGCCCGGCGGCGGCGACGCTGGCGGCGTCGGAGGGGCTGGAGGCGCATGGGCTGAGCGTGCTGCGGCGGCTGGAGGACTGACATGACCGACCGGCTGAGCGCCGTCACGCTCGACGACAGCAGCCTGCCGCCGCCGACGCCCGAGGTCGAGCAGGAGCGGCGGGTGGCGCTCTACGATCTGATGGAGGCGAACCTGTTCCGCCTGCCGGGCCGCGAGGGCGCCGCCCCGCCGCCGGGGCCTTACGCCCTGACGCTGGCGGTGCGCGACGGGCGGCTGGTGTTCGACATCGCGGCGGCGAGCGGCGCCAAGGCGGCGGAGTTCCACCTGTCGCTGTCACCGTTCCGGCAGGTGATCAAGGACTATTTCGCCATCTGCGCCAGCTACTTCGACGCGGTCAAGCGCCTGCCGCCCGCGCAGATCGAGGCGATCGACATGGGGCGGCGCGGCATCCACAACGAAGGCTCGGCGCTGCTGATGGAGCGGCTGAGCGGCAAGGTCGAGACCGACCTCGATACCGCGCGGCGGCTGTTCACGCTGATCTGCGTGCTGCATTTCAAGGGCTAGTCCCATGGCGGGCGGCATCCCCGGCGCGGCGCTGTTCTGCTGCGACTGGAACGCGGTGCGCTCTCCCATGGCGGAGGGGATCGCGAAAAAGCTGCTCGGCACGCGGGTTTTCGTGCAGTCGGCGGGCGCGGCGGGCGAGTTGCCGCTCGATCCGCTGGCGGCGGAGGTCTGCCGCGAGATCGGCGTGGAGATCGGCGCCCACGCCACCCACACCTTCGACGAAATGCAGGAGTGGGGCGACGACCTGACGCAGTTCGACCTGATCGTGGCGCTGTCGCCCGCCGCGCAGCGCCGCGCGCTGGAGGCGACCTTCGGCAGCCACGTCGAAGTGGAGTACTGGCCGACGCTCGACCCGACCGACCTGGGCGAGACCCGCGCGCAGAAACTCGACGCCTATCGCCAGGCCCGCGACCAGATCCGCCGCCGCATCATGGAGCGGTTCGGTCTGATGCTGTGAGGCGAAGGCGCGTCTCAGCCGCCGATCTTCTCCACGCCGATCGCCATCGCCTCGCTATAGTCGATCGCCACCAGATCGCCGGGGCGGCGGGCGGCTGCGAAAGCGCGCATCTCGGCCGGCACGGCGACGCTGTGGGTCAGCCCGGTGGGACCGGTGAAGGTGGCGATCATCGTGGCGGAATCGTAGCCTACCCATGTCACCACCGAGGTCAGCGCCATGCCCGCCGCCGCGCCGGGCGCGGCGCCGACCGGCGCGCGCCCGGCCGCCGTGCCGATCACCGTCTCGCGCCGGTCGTCCGGCGTGGCCATGCGCGCCGCGACGCTTTCGGCGTAGA
>CAZRFB010000288.1:0-2299 GCA_964599185.1 uncultured Rhodobacterales bacterium
GCCTGGTTCACATACACGCCCTGAACAACGGGGCGAAAGGATAGCGAGAATGGCCGACACGGCGCAGCTGGTTTACGCGCCCCTTGGGGGCGCGGGCGAAATTGGCATGAACATGTATCTCTACGGCTATGGCCCGGCGCGGGATCGCCGCTGGATCATCGTCGATTGCGGCATCGGCTTCGGCGACATGGAGACCAGCCCCGGCGTCGAGCTGATGGTGCCCGACATCGGCTATATCGCCCAGATGCGCGACCGGCTCGACGGCATCTTCATCACCCACGCGCATGAGGACCATATCGGCGGCGTCGGCCGGTTGTGGGATCAGCTCAAGGCGCCGGTGTTCGCGACGAAGTTCACCGCCGAGATCGCGCGGCGCAAGATGGCGGACGAGGGCCGCTCGCCCAAGGCGGTCAAGGTCTGCGAGTGGGAGACGCCGGTAAGGGCGGGGCCGTTCGAGGTGGAGTTCCTGCGCGTCACCCACTCCACGCTCGACCCCGCCGCGCTGGCGATCCGCACCCCCAAGGGGGTGATCGTGCACACCGCCGATTTCAAGCTTGACTTCGACCCGCTGTCCGGCCCGCCCGCCAGCCTCGCGGCCTTCGAGCGCCTCGGGCGGGAGGGCGTGCTGGCGATGGCCTGCGACAGCACCAACATCTTCAACGACGGCGTCGCGGGGTCGGAGGGCTCGCTGCGGCCGCATCTGGAGCGGGTGATCGGCGAATGCGCGGGCGTCGTCTGCGCCACCAGCTTCGCCTCCAACGTGGTGCGGCTGCGCTCGCTGGCGGCGGCGGCGTCAGCCTGCGAGCGCTCGGTGGTGATCGCCGGACGCGCGATGAAGCGGATGATCGACGCCGCCATCGAGACCGGCGTGATGGACCCGATCCCCGGCGTGATCGACGAGGACCGCGCCCGCGACGTGCCCGACCGCAACCTGTTCTACCTCGTGACCGGATCGCAGGGCGAGGGCCGCGCGGCGCTGGCGCGCATGGCGGCGGGCACGCACCCGACGGTCACGCTGGGGGCGGGCGACACGGTGCTGTTCTCGTCGCGCACCATTCCCGGCAACGAGTCGGAGATCTTCCGGCTCTACAACCGCCTGAGCGAGCGCGGCGTGCGGGTGGTGGACGCCGACATGGCGCATATCCACGTCTCCGGCCACGCCTGCCGCGACGAGCTGCGCGCGATGTATGACGCGGTGAAGCCGCAGATCTCGCTGCCGATGCACGGCGAGCACCGCCACCTGGTCGAACACGCCCGGCTTGCGAAGGACTGGGGCGCCGGGCACGCGATCGTCGCGACCAACGGTTCGCTGGTCGCGCTCGACGCCAACAAGCCCGGCGTGATCGGGCAGATCGACAGCGGGCGCGTCTATATGGACGGCGATGTGTTCGTCGGCGCCTTCGACGGCGTGATCCGCGACCGGCTCAAGCTGGCGCGGCAGGGCCATGCGGTGATCGCGGTGGTGGTCGATGAGGAGGGGCTGCTGCTCGCCGACCCTGAGGTGCGCATGATCGGCGCGCCGCGCGGCGGCGAGCCGACGCTGGCCGATCTGATCGCCGAGCGGGTGGACGAGGCGATGGAGCGCGCGGGCAAGCGCGACCGGGCGTCCGACAGCGCGCTCGAAGACCTGATCGCCCGCACCGCGCGCAAGGTGTGCATGGACAACTGGGGCAAGAAGCCGGTCACGACGGTGATCGTCACCCGGCTTGAGGACGAGGAATAGCGCGCGCAGCCCTGCCAGGCGCCAAACCGACCGGTCGCCCGCCGCAGTGCGCCAGCCGTGGCGTTCTGAGGGCGGCGCGCGCCTGCGGCGGGGGCGGACGCGGGACGGGCGCATAAAGTGGGCCCGGCCGCCGCAAGGCGACCGGGCTCGATCCGGCGTCTCGGAAGGCGGGCTGCGCGCGTCGGGAACCCCGACGCGCGCCGCCCTTTATCGTCCTGCCCGGTCCGGCTTTTACCGGAACAGCGACAGGATGCTCTGCGGCTGCTGGTTGGCGATCGACAGCGCCTGCACGCCCAGCTGCTGCTGCACCTGAAGCGCCTGCAGCCGCGCCGACGCGGCCTCGAGGTCCGCGTCCACCAGCGCGCCGATGCCCGAGGTCAGGCTGTCGGACACCTTCGAGATGAAGTTGGACTGGTTCTCGATGCGCTTCTGGGCCGAGCCGAACGAGGCGGCCGAGTTCACCGACGTCTGGATCAGCCCCTCGATGGCGCTGAGCGCCGCCTTGGCCCCTTCGGCCGTGCCGACATCGACAAGCGACAGCGCGGCGAGACCGCCGCCCTGCGACGTGCGCACGGT
>CAZRFB010000289.1:0-1874 GCA_964599185.1 uncultured Rhodobacterales bacterium
GGCTTCGCGATCGAGGATTTCTCGGCGCTGCGCTACGTCCGCGACCAGCTTGCGCGCACCGGGCAGTTCGAGAACCTCGACATGGTCGCCGACCCCGACGAGCCGCGCGACCTCTACGGCATGGTGCTGCGCGCGGGATGAACGAAAGGCGCAACCCCGAGCGAAGCGCATGAAAACAAGCGGTCTCAATCCCGAAGACCGCACCAGACAGGGAAAAAACTGATGGCGACAAAACCCACGGCAAGCCGCCCGCCCAGCCTGACCGAAGCGATGATCTCGCTGGTGTCGCTGGTCATCGGCATCGGCGTCTCGATCTACTTTTTCGGCCTTTCGCCGCATCTGCCGATGCTGTGGGGCGTTCTGGTGGCCAGCATCGTGGCCTTGCGCTGCAACTTCACCTGGACCGAGGTCCAGGACAGCATGGTGGCCGGCATCACCCATGCGTTGTCGTCGATCATCATCCTGATGATCGTGGGCATCCTGATCGGGCTATGGATTCTGGGCGGCGTGGTGCCGACGCTGGTGTATTACGGGTTGCAGGTGTTCAGCCCGGCGATCTTCCTGCCCGCCTGCGCGATCATCTGCGCCGTCGCCTCGACCGCGACCGGCACCAGCTGGGGCACCACGGGGACCATCGGCGTCGCGCTGATGGGCGTCGGCGCCGGGCTGGGCGTGCCGCTGCCGATGGTGGCGGGCGCCGTGCTGTCGGGCGCGTATTTCGGCGACAAGCTGTCGCCGCTGTCCGACACCACCAACCTCGCGCCCGCGATGGTCGGCGTCGATCTCTACACCCATATCCGCCACATGCTGCCGGGCACGATCATCTCGTTCGGGCTGGCGCTGCTGGGCTATGCGCTGGTCGGCATGGCCTACGGGACGCAGGGCGGCGACACGGCGCGCGTCGAGGCCATCCTCGATACGCTGACCGCCACCTTCACCATTCATCCGATCCTGATCCTTCCGCCGGTGCTGGTCATGGTGATCAGCTTTCGCAAGGTGCCCGCGATTCCGGGGATCGCCGTGGGTGCGCTCGCCGGGCTGGCCGCCGCGATGATCTTTCAGGGCGCGAACTACGAGACCGCAATGAACGCCGCGTTCTCCGGCCCCTCGATCGAGACCGGCAACGCCGATGTCGATGCGCTGCTGTCGCGCGGCGGGCTGGAGTCGATGCTCTACACCATCAGCCTGATCATCGTGGCGATGATGTTCGGCGGCGTGATGCAGGGCACCGGGCAGATTCAGGTGATCGCGAACCGGATCCTGCGGCTGGCCAACTCCACCGGCTCACTGGTGCTGACCACGGCGCTGACCGCCATCGGCTCGAACTTTCTGCTGTGCGACCAGTACATGTCGCTGGTGATGACCGGACGGATGTATGCGCCCGCCTACCGCGAGCGCGGCCTTGCGCCCGAGAACCTGAGCCGCGTCACCGAGGACGCGGGCACCGTGGTCGATCCACTGGTGCCGTGGGGGTCTGGCGGCGCCTATCAGACCGCGACGCTGGGCGTGCCGACGATCTTCTACGCGCCATTCGCGTTCTTCTGCTGGATATCGCCGCTGGTGACGATCCTGTTCGGCTATACCGGCTGGAGCATGAAGCCGCTGGCGGAGACGGAGGCGGCGCCGGTCGCCGCCCGCGCCTGACCGCGTGCGACCGGAGCCCGCCGCGTCACGCGGCGGGCTTTTCCGCCGTCAGAAGATAATTCACCGACAGGTCGCGCGCGCTGAGCCGGAAATCGCCGCTGAGGGGATTGAACACCATCCCCATGCGGTCCACCGGCGACAGCCCGGCGCGCGCGGCGGCGGCGGACAGAGCGTCGGGCGTGACGAAGCGCCGCCAGTCGTGGGTGCCGCGCGGCAGCCAGCGCAGCACA
>CAZRFB010000290.1:0-3043 GCA_964599185.1 uncultured Rhodobacterales bacterium
GGGTTCGCGCAATACCTCGCGCCCGATCACGAACTTTTGCAGGTTGCCGCCCGACAGCGCCCTTGCGGGCGGCGCCGGGCCGTCGGCGCGCACGTCGAAGGCCGCGCGCACCCGGTCCGACCAGCCGCGCGCCGCGACAGCGTCGATCCAGCCGCCGCGCGCCAGCCCCTCCGCCGCGTGATGGCTGAGCAGGATGTTCTCCGGCAGGCTCATGTCGCCGACGGCGGCGTGGCCGTTGCGCTCCTCCGGCGCGAAGGCGGCGCCGAGGCGGCGGCGGGCGGTGATCCCCTTGTCGCCCACGGGCGCGCCGTCGATGACGACCATGGCGGCGTCGGGCGCGCGCGCCTCGCCGCTCAGCGCCGCGAAAAGCTCGCTCTGGCCTTCGCCCGCCACGCCCGCCACGCCCACCACCTCGCCGCCGCGCACGTCGAGCGACATGTCGCGCAGGGACACGCCGAACGGGTCGGGCGAGGGCAGGGAGAGGCGGTGCAGTCCCAGGCGCGCCGGGCCGGGCCGCGCGGCGTCGCCGCGCGCGACCCAGCCGATGCTCTCGCCCACCATCTTCTCCGCCAGTTCGCGGGCGCTGGAGGCGCGCGGGTCGCAGCGTTCCACGACCTTGCCGCGCCGAAGGATGGTGGCGGCGTCGCACAGGGCGCGCACCTCGTCGAGCCGGTGCGAGATGTAGAGGATCGCGCAGCCCTGCGCCGCCACGCGGTTCAGCACCTGAAACAGCGCCTCGGCCTCCTGCGGCGTCAGCACCGAGGTCGGCTCGTCCATGATCAGCAGGCGCGGCGATTGCAGCAGGCAGCGGACGATCTCGACGCGCTGTTTCTCGCCCACCGACAGGGTGTGCATGGCGCGCGCCGGGTCGATGGCCAGGCCGTAAGCCTGCGACACCTGCGCGATGCGCGCCGACAGCGCGCGGATCGGCTCGGGCGGCAGCGCCAGCGCCACGTTCTCCGCCACGCTCAGCGCCTCGAACACGCTGAAATGCTGGAACACCATGCCGACGCCGCGCGCCCGCGCCGCCGCCGGGCTGGCGATGCGCGCGGGTTCGCCGTTCCAGAACAATGCCCCGGAGGTGGGTTGCAGCACGCCGTAGAGCATCTTGACCAGCGTCGACTTCCCCGCGCCGTTCTCGCCCAGCAGGGCGTGGCGCTCTCCCGGCGCGATGGCCAGCGACACGCCGTCCACGGCGGTGAAGGCGCCGAACCGCTTGGTCAGCCTGCGCGCCTCCAGCAGGGGGGTCGCTGTCACCGGAAAAGGTCTCCTGTCTGGCGGCGGGGCGTCATGCGCCTCTGGCGGTGGGGGCGTTTTGCGCGGCAACGTTGCGCAGCGCTGCGGGGCGGCGCAAGAGTTAGTTCTCGCAACCGCCGTCACGCCCGCGCAAGACGGATTTCACCATCCATGAGGGCCGCTCCCGATGTCTGACGCCTATCGCTCGCTTGTGCGCCGTTCCCGCGCGCCGGTCTCGGTCTCGCGGCCCGTGGTCACGCCGCTGTCGCCTTCGGTGGTGTATCGCTCCACCGACGCCGACGAACTCGACAGCCAGTATGAGGGCCGCGCGCAGGGCTATACCTACGCCCGCGAGGGGCATCCCAACGCCACCGTGCTGGGCGAGAAACTCGACTGGATGGAGGGGGTGACGCCCGCGATGGGCAAGGGCGTCGTCACCGGCTCGGGCATGGCGGCGATCTCGGCGATGTTTCTGGGGCTGCTGCGCAAGGGCGACCATATCGTGGCGGGCGATCAGCTTTACGGCCGGTCGCTGCGGCTGTTGCGCGACGACCTGCCGCGCATGGGGTTCGACGCGACGCTGGCCGACCCCACCGACGCGCGCGCCATCGAAGCGGCGATCCGGCCCGAGACGCGGCTGATCCTGGTCGAGGTGGTCTCAAACCCCACTCTGCGCGTGGCCGACATGGAGGGGATCGCCGAGGCGGCGGCGCGGCGCGGCGTGATGCTGGCGGTGGACAACACCTTCACCACGCCGCGCGCGTATCGCCCGTTCGCGCACGGGGCGACCATCGTGATCCACTCGGTCACCAAGCTGCTGGCCGGCCATTCCGACGTGACGCTGGGCTGGGTCGCCGCGGATACTCCTGCGCGCAACAAGGCGCTCTACGACGCGGCGGTGACATGGGGGCTGACGCCCAGCCCGTTCGACTGCTGGCTGGCCGAGCGCGGCCTGCACACCTTCGATCTGCGCTACGACCGCGCCACCGCCAACGCCGCCGCGCTGGCCGATCATCTGGCGGGGCTGGAGGGGGTGGCGCAGGTGCTTTATCCGGGCCGCCCCGACCACCCCGACCACAACCGCGCGGCGGCGCTGCTGGACGGCAATTTCGCCAACATGGTCAGCTTTCGGCTGAAGGGCGGGCGGGCGGAGGTCAACCGCTTCCTGCGCGCCGCCGAGCACATCGCGTTTGCGCCGACGCTGGGCGACGTGGGCACGACGATCTCGCATCCGGCATCGAGTTCGCACCGCGCGCTGACGCCCGAGGCGCGCGCGGCGGTGGGCATCGACGAGGGGTTCATCCGCGTCTCGGTGGGGATCGAGGACATCGACCAGCTCAAGCGCGAATTCGCGCAGGCTGTCGCGGCGGCGTGAGGGGAGGGGGCTCAGGCCACGCTCGCGCAGTCGCGGATGATATGCGCCGCCGTATCGGGCCGCTCCTCATGCGCCAGGTGGCCCAGCCCGGCCAGCGTGCGGATGTGGGCGTGCGGAACCCGGTCGGCGACGATGCGCGCGTCCGATGGCGGCACCGCCCGGTCGGCCTCGCCCACCACCAGCGTCAGCGGCTGCGCCAGCCTGCGCAGGTCGCGCCCCAGCGGGCCCAGGTCCCACGCCGCCATCATGTTCAGCGCCGCCGCCACATGACCGGGGTTTGAGAACAGGCGACGATAGAGCGCGCGCCCTTCGGCGTCGAGCGCGCCGCCCATGCCGCCCAGCAGCCGCTCCACCGCCGCGCGGTCGGCGCTCCACGCCATCGCCCGCGCGGCCAGCGGGTTCAGCGCCAGCAACTTCGCCATCGGCGGAAAC
>CAZRFB010000291.1:0-3756 GCA_964599185.1 uncultured Rhodobacterales bacterium
TTACCCCGACCGCCCCGACGTGATGGCCGTGTTCACCGTGCGGCTGACGGCGCCGAAGGCGACGCACCCGGCGCTGCTGTCGAACGGCGACCTGATCGAGCAGGGCGACGCGGGCGACGGGCGCCACTTTGCGCTGTGGCGCGACCCGCACCCCAAGCCGTGCTATCTGTTCGCGCTGGTGGCGGGCGACCTGCGCGCCAACACCGCGCCGTTCGTCACCGCCTCGGGCCGCAAGGTGACGCTGGGCGTCTGGGTGCGCCCCGGCGACGAGGCGCTGACGGACTATGCGCTCGACGCGCTGGCGCGCTCGATGCGCTGGGACGAGCAGGCGTATGGCCGCGAATACGACCTCGACATCTTCAACATCGTCGCCGTCGATGATTTCAACATGGGCGCGATGGAGAACAAGGGGCTGAACGTCTTCAACTCCAAGTATGTGCTCGCCAGCCCGGAAACCGCGACCGACGCCGATTTCGAGCGGATCGAGGGCATCATCGCCCATGAATACTTCCACAACTGGACCGGCAACCGGATCACCTGCCGCGACTGGTTCCAGCTCTGCCTCAAGGAAGGGCTGACGGTATTTCGCGATCAGCACTTCACCGCCGACACGCGCTCGGCGGCGGTCAAGCGCATCGAGGACGTCAAGATGCTGCGCGCGCGCCAGTTCCGCGAGGACGCGGGCCCGCTGGCGCACGCGGTGCGGCCCGAGGCCTATGTCGAGATCAACAACTTCTACACGGCGACCATCTATGAAAAGGGCGCCGAGGTGATCGGGATGCTGCGCACGCTGGTCGGCGCCGAGGGCTATCGAAAGGCGCTCGACCTCTATTTCGAGCGCCATGACGGTCAGGCCTGCACCATCGAGCAGTTCCGCCAGTGTTTTGAGGACGCCTGCGGGCGCGACCTCGGCCAGTTCGCGCGCTGGTGGTCGCAGGCGGGCACGCCGGTCGTCACCGTCGCGGAGGAGTGGGACGCAGGCGCCGGGCGCTATACGCTGACGCTGCGCCAGTCCACGCCGCCGACGCCGGGCCAGACGACCAAGGCGGCGCTGGTGATCCCGGTCGCGGTCGGCCTGCTGGGCGCCAACGGCGGCGATCTGCTGCCGGAGGGGACGCGGGTGCTGGAGCTGACCGGGGCGGAGGCCAGCTTCAGCTTCGACGGTCTGCCGGGGCGGCCCGTGCCGTCGCTGCTGCGCGGCTTCTCGGCGCCGGTGCGGCTGGAGCGCGAGACCACCGACGCCGAGCGCGCCTTTCTGATGGCGCATGACAGCGACCCGTTCAACCGCTGGGAGGCCGGGCGCGCCTACGCCGTGGACGTGGCGCTGCGGATGCTGGCGGGCGCGGCGCCCGACGCGGCATGGCTCGACGCGCTCGACGCGCTGGCGGGCGACGAAACCCTCGACCCCGCCTTCCGCGCGCTGGCGCTGGAGACGCCGGGCGAGGACGAACTGGCGCGCGAGGTTTTCGCGCGGGGCGCCCTCGCCGACCCGGCGGCGATCCACGCTGCGTCGCGCGCGCTGCGCCGCGCGGCGGGCGCGCGGCTGGGCGCGACGCTGGAGCGGTTGCACGCGGCGATGGCGGTCCCCGGCCCCTACAGCCCCGACGCGGAACCGGCGGGTCGGCGCGCCCTGCGCAACCGCGCGCTGGCGCTGCTGGTCGCGCGCGGGACGGCGGCCGATCTCGCCCGCGCCGCCGCGCAGTTCGACGCCGCCGACAACATGTCGGAACAGTTCCCCGCGCTGGCGGCGCTGGTCCACGCCGACGCGCCGCAGGCGTCGGATGCGCTGGCGGCGTTCTTCGACCGCTGGAAGGATCACCCGGCGGTGGTGGACAAGTGGCTGACGGCGCAGGCGACCGCGCCGGTCGCCGACGCGGCGGCGCGGGTGGCGGCGCTGACCGCGCATCCCGCCTTCGACTGGCTGAACCCCAACAAGTTCCGCGCGCTGATCGGCGGCTTCGCCTCCGGCAACCCCAGCCGCTTCCACGCCGCCGACGGCTCCGGCTACGCCTTCTTCGCCGACTGGCTGCTGAAGCTCGACCCGCGCAACCCGCAGACCACGGCGCGGATGGCGGGGGCGTTCGAGACCTGGAAAATCTACGACGAGGACCGCCAGCGCCTGATCCGCGCGCAACTGGAGCGCATCGCCTCAGCGCCGGGGCTGTCGAAGGACACCGCCGACATCGTGGGGCGGATGCTGGGCTGAGCGCGGGCGCCCAAGGGTCGGTCCCGGCGCAAGGCCGGGGCCCGCGAGACCGCCCGGCGCCGGTCAGCCGCCCGCAGGCCCGGTGACGCGCCGCCGCGCCTCGGCGCTTTCGCGGTCGGTGACGGCGATCAGCGGCGCCAGCTTGCGCAACAGCGCGTCCTCGTGCGGGTCGCGCCGCCCGTCGGAGGCGACCACCCGCCACAGCGCCTCGATCAGCGCCACGCGCTCATGCGGGGCCAGTTCGGTCTTGACCACGCGGGTGAAGCGCACGAGGTCGGCGGCGTTCGCCTGCGCCGCTTCGCCCGCCGCGCGCGCCTGCTCTGCCTGATCGGGGGTCAGCGCGAACATCTCCGCCAGAAAGCGCGCGATGGTCGCGGCCTCGGCCTGAGTATAGTCGGCGTCGGCGCGCGCGGCCTCCACCAGCAGCGCCGCGACCGCGAGCGCGGCGTCGGGGGCTTGCGCCGGGGCGGCGGGAGCGGCGAGAAGGGAGCGCAGGAAATCGATCATCGCGGCTCTATATCGCGCCAGAACGGCGCGGCCAACCATCCGCCGCGCGCCATGCTCTGAAAGGGACTGCGCCTTGATCAGCCATCTTGTCCTCTACGCCGCGACGCTGGCGATTTTTCTGGCCATCGACATCGTGTGGCTGAAGAAGGTCGCGGCGCCGATGTTCCGTCGCCATGTCGGCGCGCTGATGCTGGAGGAGCCGCGCATGGGCGTCGCGGCGCTGTTCTACGCGGCGTATTGCGTCGGAATCGTCTATTTCGCGGGCGCGCCTGCGGCGGGCGACCCCGGCGCCGCGCTGCGCGACGGGGCGCTGTTCGGCCTGTTCGCCTATGGCGCCTACGAGGCGACCAACCTCGCCACGCTCAAGGGCTGGACATGGCGCATGGCCGCGCTCGACACCGCGTGGGGCGCCGTGCTCACCGGCGTCTCGGCGGGGCTGGCCGTGGCGCTGGCCGGCTGAAGGAGGCCCCATGGACCCCGCCCTGCTCGACGCCGCGCTGACCACTTTCGTCACGTTGCTGGTGGTGATCGACCCCATCGGGCTGACGCCGATCTTCATCGCGCTGACGGCGGGGATGGACGCGCGCGCGCGGCGGCGGATCGGCCTGCGCGGCGTGGCGGTGGCCTTCTTCATTCTTGCGCTGTTCGGCCTGGGCGGCGACCAGTTGCTGAAGCTGGTCGGCATCTCGATGCCCGCGTTCCGCATCTCGGGCGGGATCATGCTGTTTCTGATCGCGCTCGACATGCTGTTCGAGAGCCGCAGCGCCCGGCGCGAGAAGAACGCCGACGCGCCGGAGCCGGACCCGTCGGTGTTCCCGCTCGCGGTGCCGCTGATCGCCGGGCCGGGGGCGATGGCGACGATGATCCTGCTGTCGGACCAGCAGAGCGGCGACGCGGCGGGTCAGGCGATGATCTATCTGATGCTGCTGGCGGTGCTGAGCATCTGCATGGCGCTGTTCCTGATCGGCGGCTTCATCGAGCGGCTGCTGGGGCGCACCGGGATCCGCGTGGTGTCGCGCCTGCTGGGCGTGCTGCTGGGCGCG
>CAZRFB010000292.1:0-3051 GCA_964599185.1 uncultured Rhodobacterales bacterium
GGCAAGACGCCATCGGGCGCCGAGATCGCCGGCCATATCCGCCGGCTGCACCGGCGCATCGAGGCGCACTGGCCCGACACCGCGATCACCCTGCGCGGCGACGGTCATTATGGCCGGCCCGAGATCATGGCGTGGTGCGAGTGTGCACGGCGGTGACAAAGCAGGCCACTGGATCGTCGGCGGCGTGCCGATGAGGGCGGTGTAAAACCCGGCCATTGGTTAGGCTGGTTCCTTTGGGGGGGCGGCCGGGGATGTTTGGCGTGGACAACTATGCCGCGGTTCGGCGTTTCGTGTTTGTCGAGGGTCACAGCCGGCGCGAGGCGGCGCGGGTGTTCGGTCTGAGCCGGGAGACGGTGCTGAAGATGTGCCGGTTCTCGTTGCCGCCGGGCTATACGCGGACGGTGCCGGTGACGAAGCCCAAGCTTGGCGCGCTGCTGCCGGTGATCGACACGATCCTGAAGACCGATCAGACGGGGCCGGTGAAGCAGCGGCACACTGCGAAGCGGATCTTCGAGCGGCTGCGCGACGAGCACGATTTTACCGGCGGCTACACGGTGGTGAAGGATTATGTCCGGCTGTGCCGGGCACGCGACCGCGAGACGTTCGTGCCGCTGGCGCATCAGCCCGGGCATGGCCAGGTCGATTTTGGCGAGGCGGTCGCGGTGATCGGCGGTGTGCGGCAGAAGATCCACTTCTTCTGCATGGACCTGCCGCAATCGGACGCGTGCTTTGTGAAGGCGTATCCGCGCGAGACGACAGAGGCGTTCCTCGACGGCCATGTGTCGGCGTTCGCGTTCTTCGGCGGCGTGCCGCTGTCGCTGCTCTACGATAATCTCAAGATCGCGGTGGCCAAGATCTGCGGCGACGGCAAGCGCGAGCGGACGCGGGCGTTCACCGAACTGGTCAGCCATTATCTGTTCGCCGATCGCTTCGGCCGTCCGGGCAAGGGGAACGACAAGGGCAACGTCGAGGGGCTGGTGAAGCATGCGCGGCTGAACTTCATGGTGCCGATCCCGGAGGCGGCGAGCTTTGTTGAACTCAACGCCCGGCTCGAGGCGCAGTGTCGGCAACGCCAGGCCGAGCGCGCAGGTCGCCATGCCGAGACGATCGGCGAGCGGCTTGTCGCCGATAAGGCGGCGCTGCGCGCGCTGCCGGCGGTGCCGCTGGAGCCCTGCGAAAAGCGCGCCGCGCGGGTGTCGTCGACGGCACTGGTTCGGTATCGGTGCAACGATTACTCGGTGCCGACGCGCTACGGCTTCCAGGAGGTCATGGTGAAGGGCTTCGTCGACGAAGTCGTGATCCTGTGCGCCGGCAAGATTATCGCACGACATCCGCGGTCCTATGCCGAGGGCGCCTTCATCGCCGATCCGCTGCATTACCTGGCGCTGATCGAGATGAAGCCGAACGCACTCGACCAGGCGGCGGCGCTGCAGAACTGGGACCTGCCCGAGGTGTTCCAGCATATGCGCCATCTTCTCGAGGCGCGGATGGGCAACAAGGGCAAGCGCGAGTTCATCCAGGTGCTGCGGCTGCTCGAGGCAATGCCCAAGGACGTTGTCACCTATGCCGTCACCGAGGCCATCCATCTGGGCGCCATCGGCTTTGATGCGGTCAAGCTGATCGCGCTGGCGCGCACCGAGCGACGGCCGGTGCGGCTCGATCTGGCGGCCTATCCGCATCTGCCAAGGCTGGCGGTGCAGACGACGCGTGCTGCCGATTATGCGGCGCTGATGCCGGGGATGGTGGCGTGAGCGGCAGGACCGGCATGACAGTGGCCGATGCCATGCCTGCAGGCACGACGAGCGGTACGCCGCAGATATTGCTGGCCCACCACCTGAAGCAGCTAAAACTGCCGACGGTCCTGCGCGAATATGACAAGGTCGCCCGCGAGTGTGCCCGCGATGGTGTCGACCATCCCCGCTATCTTCTGCGGTTGATCGAACTCGAACTGATCGACCGCGAACGCCGGACAGTCGAACGGCGCATCCGCGCCGCACGGTTCCCGGCCACGAAGAGCTTCGACACCTTCGACTTCGCCGCCATCCCCGGGCTCAACAAGATGCTCGTCCTCGAGCTGGCCCGCTGCGAATATATCCTGCGCCGCGAGAACATCATTGCGCTGGGCAACAGCGGCACCGGCAAGACCCACGTTGCCCTCGCACTGGGCCTGGCTGCCTGCCAGAAGGGGTTTACCGTCGCGTTCACCACCGCCGCCGCGCTGGTCAGCCAGTTGCTCGAAGCCCGCGACGAACGCCGGCTGCTAAAGCTCCAGCGCGACCTGGCGGCGGTCAAGCTGCTGATCATCGACGAACTCGGCTACGTCCCGCTGTCGCCGACCGGCGCCGAGCTGCTGTTCGAGACCTTCTCCCAGCGCTACGAACGCGGCTCGACGATCGTCACATCGAACCTGCCGTTCGAGGACTGGACCTCGGTGCTAGGCTCCGAACGACTGACCGGCGCGCTGCTGGATAGGCTCACCCACCACGTCAGCATCCTCACCATGAACGGCGACAGCTATCGCCTCAAGGAATCCGCCGGCCGCCGCCGCGCCGCCGCCACCCAAGCCGGGGCGGAGCAAAACCAGGCCACCGCCGTTGACCCCGCCGATACGGGCGAAATTACCCAAGCCTGACCCCCATCGCCGAGGCCGCTTTGCAAAAAGGCCCCCGATCGAGGGCCTTTTTGCAAACAACCGCGCCGCGCCACGAGTGGCCTGCTTTTACACCGCCACACTGGCCTGGAATCCGACCGCCGTTGACACGTCCATGTGCATGAAGGCGAACTGCATCTGAACGCAACGGGTGCAGCGGGTGATCTTTTGGGCGCCGGGGAAGCCCTGCAAGGTTGCAAAAAGCTCGTCGAGGGCACGGTCGTCAGACCAATCAGCGGGGACGTCAATTTCGACGATCGCATCGATATCGAACCTGTCATCCTGGTCGCCGCTGAGCACCGTGGTGCTGGTAGCAACCGAGCCTTGGGCGTATATCAGGCTCTCGCCGTCAACGAGGTAAGGCCTCAGGCTGCTGGACGGGCGTTCGATATGCTCTTTCA
>CAZRFB010000293.1:0-2128 GCA_964599185.1 uncultured Rhodobacterales bacterium
ACAAGATGCAGATGAACAACAACCCCTCTCCCGGCAACAAGCTGGGCGGGCTGACCACGATCCTTGAGAAGTCGCTGGGCGCGGCGGCCAAGGGCGGCGCCACGCCGCTGACCGCCGTGTGGGAATACGCCGAGCCGATCACGGCCGGCGGCTTCAGCTTCATGGACACGCCCGGCTACGATCCGGTGTCGGTGACGGGCCAGGTGGCGGGCGGCTGCAATGTGATCGCCTTCACCACCGGGCGCGGCTCGGCCTATGGCTGCAAGCCGGTTCCCTCGATCAAGCTGGCCACCAACACGCCGGTCTATGAGAAGATGACCGACGACATGGACATCAACTGCGGCGACGTGCTCGACGGCGTGAGCATCGCCGACAAGGGCCGCGAGATCTTCGACGCGGTGCTGCGGGTGGCGTCGGGGGAGCGGTCGAAGTCGGAGCAGCTCGGCTACGGCGACGCCGAGTTCAACCCGTGGATCATCGGCGCCACGATGTGAGGCGCGGCGGTCTGCTCCGGCGGCTGACGCGGCGCCTGCTGCGCCTGGGGTTCTGGGCGGCGGCGGCGGCGGTGGCTTGGGTGGCGCTCTACGCCGTCGTCCCGCCGCCGACCACCGTGCTGATCGAGATGGAGCGCTGGCGGCTGGGCGGCGTCGCGCGCGACTGGCGCGGGCTGGACGCGATCTCGCCCCATCTGGTGCGCGCGGCGATCGCGGCGGAGGACGCGCGGTTCTGCGACCACTGGGGCTTCGACCTCAAGGCCATCGAGGCGGCGGTGGCGGAGCGCGAGCGCGGGCGGGTGCGCGGCGCCTCGACCATCAGCCAGCAGACCGCCAAGAACGCCTTTCTGTGGCCCGCGCCAAGCTGGACGCGCAAGGGGCTGGAGGCGGGATTCACCGTGCTGATCGAGGGCTTGTGGTCCAAGCGCCGCGTGATGGAGGTCTATCTCAACGTCGCGGAGTTCGGCCCGGGCGTGTTTGGCGCCGAGGCCGCCGCGCGCCACTGGTTCGACCGCAAGGCCGCGGAGCTGACGCTGGCGCAGGCGGCGCGGCTGGCGGCGCTGCTGCCCAGCCCGCGCACCCGCGACGCCGCGCGGCCCAGCGCGTTTGTCGCCGGGCGCGCCCGCGCCATCGCAGGCGGGGCCGAGACGATCCGGGCGGAGGGGCGCGACGCCTGCGTGCTGGGGTAGCGCCGCCGCTCAGCCGTCCGCCCGGATGCGCAGGTTCTGCGGGTCGTGGGGACTGTCGGCGACCACTTCGGCGTCGAACAACGCGCGCTGCATCCGCACCTGAACCCGCGTTCCCGGCGCGGAAAGGTCGGGCGGCAGATAGCCCATGCCGATCTGGCGCCCCGCCGCCGCCGACCAGCCGCCCGAGGTCAGCCGCCCGACCACCGCGCCGCCCGACCACAGCGCCTCGCGCCCCCACGGGTCGGCGTCGGCGGGGCCGTCGATCATCAGCGTGACGCAAGCCGCGCGCAGCGGGCGCGCCAGCATCGCCGCCTTGCCGCGAAACTCCTTGTCCCTGTCGATGAAGCGGTCCAGCCCGCTCTCCAGCGGCGTCGCGTCGCGCCCCAATTCCGCGCCGAAGGCGCGATAGCTTTTCTCCTGCCGCAGCCAGTTCTGCGCCCGCGCGCCGCAAAGCGTGGGCGCGGCGTCGGTCGCCATCAGCGCGTCGAACAGGTGGTTCTGCATCTCGATGGGGTGGTGCAGCTCCCAGCCCAGCTCACCGGTATAGGCCACCCGCACCGCCAGCGTGCGCACCATGCCAAGGTCCAGCCACTGCGCCGAGAGCCACGGGAAACGTTTGTTCGACAGCGCCGAGTTGGGGTCGGCGTCAACGATCAGCGGGCGGATCGCCTCCCGCGCGCGCGGCCCGGCCAGCGCGAACACGCCCCATTGCGTCGAGACGTCCCAGACCTCGATCCAGCCGAACGCGGCGCGCTTCGCGGCGGCGGCCTGCTCCAGATCGTCGCCGTCGTAAGCCGTCTGCGCCCCGGCGGAGACCAGATAGAAATCGTCCTCCGCCAGCCGCACGATGGTGTATTCGCTGCGCACCGTGCCCGCTTCGGTCAGCGCATAGGTCAGCGCGATGCGGCCGACCTTGGGCAGCTTGTTGCAGGTCAGCCAGTCGAG
>CAZRFB010000294.1:0-6353 GCA_964599185.1 uncultured Rhodobacterales bacterium
CTCGACGACGCCATCGCCGAGATGCTGGCCTACGACGGCCCGGTGATCTTCGACTGCATGGTGGAGAAGCACGAGAACTGCTTCCCGATGATCCCCTCGGGCAAGGCGCACAACGAGATGCTGCTGGGCGACGCCTCCACGGAAGGCGTGATCGGCGGCGCGGGCGCGGTGCTGGTCTGATTGCGCGGCCGCCGCTTCTGGACCATATCAATGGTCCAACTGGAGGGTTCGGAATGAACATATCCGTGACCAACGCCAAGGCGCAGCTCACCGAACTGGTGCGCCGCGCCGAGGCGGGCGAGGAGATCGTGCTGACCCGGCGCGGCGTGCCGGTGGCGCGGCTGACCGCGACGGCGCCGGAAAAACGCGACAAGGGCGATCTGCTGGCGTTTCTGGAGCGCATCAGCAAGCAGGGCGCGGCGATGGCGCGCCCTGGCCCCTGCGCCGCGCGAAGCCAGGACTTCCTGTATGATGAGGACGGCCTGCCGAGGAATTTCTCGTGGGATGACTGAAGGCGCGGCGATGCTGGTTCTCGATACATCCGCGCTGATGGCGATCGTGCTTGGCGAGTCGACGCGCGCCGACATCGCCCAGGCGCTGAATCGCGCAGGCGCCCTGATCATGTCCGCCGGAACCCGCGTCGAATGCGCGGTGGTGGCGCGGCGGCGTGGCGTTGAGGCGCCGATGCGCGCATTGCTTGACCGGCTGGCGCCACAGATCGTCGCTGTCGATGAAGCCGCCGCCCTGCGCATTGACACGGCTTACGCCCGCTGGGGCGGCGGCCCCGCGCGGCTGAACTTCGGCGACATGTTCGCCTACGACGCGGCGACATCCGCCGCCGCCCCGCTGCTTTTCGTCGGCGACGATTTCGCCGCAACCGATGTCCGTTCCGCTCTGGAGGAGACGCCATGACCGCCCTCAACATCAAGAAAGGCGCTTCCGGCCACAGCGCCTATGACCTGCGCGCCAGTTTCGACGAGCGCGTCGAGCGCCGCACGCTGGCGGTTCTGGTGGACAACGAACCCGGCGTGCTGGCGCGCGTGGTGGGGCTGTTCTCGGGCCGGGGCTACAACATCGAGAACCTGACCGTGGCCGAGACCGACCACACCGGCCACCGCTCGCGCATCACCATCGTCACCTCGGGCACGCCGATGATCATCCAGCAGATCAAGGCCCAGCTCGGGCGGCTGGTGCCGGTGCACGGCGTGCGCGACCTCACCACCGACGGGCCGTCGGTGGAGCGCGAACTGGCGCTGGTCAAGGTCGCCTCCGCGGGGGAGAAGCGCGTCGAGGCGCTGCGCCTGAAGGACGCCTTTCGCGCCCGCGTCGTGGACACCACGCTGGAGAGCTTCGTGTTCGAGCTGACCGGCGCGCCGGCCAAGATCGACGCCTTCGTGGACCTGATGCGCCCGCTGGGGCTGGTGGACGTGGCGCGCACCGGCGTCGCCGCGATCACCCGGGGCGCGCAGGCGATGTGAGCGCCCGCTTCTGGACACCGGCGGGGCGCTGTTCTAGACCCGCCGCCAAGTAAAACCGACAAACCCGAGGGGACGACACGCCATGCGCGTTTATTACGACCGCGACTGCGACATCAACCTGATCAAGGGCATGAAGGTGGCCATCGTCGGCTACGGCAGCCAGGGTCACGCCCACGCCCAGAACCTGCACGACAGCGGCGTGAAGAACGTCTGCGTCGCGCTGCGCAAGGGGTCGTCGTCGGCCGACAAGGCCGAGGCCGCCGGGCTGAAGGTCAAGGAGATCGCCAAGGCCGCCGAATGGGCCGACCTGATGATGATGGCGATGCCCGATGAGCTTCAGGCCGACACCTACCGCGACCACATCGCGGGCAACCTCAAGGACGGCGCCGCGATCGCCTTCGCCCACGGGCTGAACATCCACTTCGGCCTGATCGAGCCGAAAAAGACCATCGACGTGATCATGATGGCGCCCAAGGGCCCCGGCCACACCGTGCGCTCGGAGTTCCAGCGCGGCGGCGGCGTGCCCTGCCTCGTGGCGGTGGACAACGACGCCACCGGCCGCGCGCTCGAGATCGGGCTGAGCTATTGCTCCGGCATCGGCGGCGGGCGCTCGGGCATCATCGAGACCACCTTCAAGGAGGAATGCGAGACCGACCTGTTCGGCGAGCAGGCGGTGCTGTGCGGCGGGCTGGTCGAACTGATCCGTTCCGGCTTCGAGACGCTGGTCGAAGGCGGCTATGCGCCGGAGATGGCGTATTTCGAGTGCCTGCACGAGGTGAAGCTGATCGTGGACCTGATCTACGAGGGCGGCATCGCCAACATGAACTACTCGATCTCCAACACCGCGGAGTTCGGAGAGTATGTCTCCGGCCCGCGCGTGCTGCCCAAGGCCGAAACCAAGGCGCGGATGAAGGCGATCCTCGACGACATCCAGCAGGGCCGCTTCGTGCGCGACTGGATGATCGAGTGCAAGGCCGGCCAGCCCAGCTTCAAGGCCACCCGCCGCAACAACGACGCTCACCAGATCGAAGCGGTCGGCGAAAAGCTGCGCGGCATGATGCCGTGGATCAAGGCCAACGCGCTGGTGGACAAGGCGAAGAACTGAGCGCGCTGGCGAGGGGCGCCCAGCGCCCCTCGCCACCTCGCCGTCAGTAGTTGGACGGAAACATCGCCCGGCGGGCGTCCTCGTCCATCTCGGTCTTCCACGCCACATCGGCGCCCAGCTTCATCGCCCGCTCGGCGGCGGGGCGGGCGTTGATGGTCTCGCGCCAGCGCTTCACGTTGGGAAAGCGGTCGAGCGCCGCGTCGTCGCCCAGCGCGAAGGGCAGCGCGCCGCTCCAGCCCCAGGCCGCCATATCGGCGATGGTGTAGTCGGCGCCCAGCAGCCACGGCCCCTGCGCCAGCCGCGCGTCGAGGATGCCCCAGTGGCGCTCGGCCTCGCGGCGGTAGCGGTTGACGGCGTAGGGCATCGGCTCGGGCGCGAACCGCCCGAAATGCACCGCCTGCCCCATGAACGGGCCGACGCCGCTGGCGACGAACATCAGCCATGACAGCAGCGGCCCGCGCTGGGCGGGGTCCTTGGGCAGGAACCGCCCTTGCTTGTCGGCAAGATACAGCAGAATGGCGTTGCTGTCGAACACCACCACGCCGTCGTCCTCGATCACCGGAACCTTGTGGTTGGGGTTGAGCGCGGCGAAGGCGGGCAGATGCTGCGCGCCCTTTCGGGTATCGACCGGCACGGCCTCGTAGGGCAGCCCAGACTCCTCGAGGAACAGGGCGACCTTTTTGGGGTTGGGCGCGGTGTTGTAGTGAAAGCGGATCATGGCGGCGGCTCCTTGCGCGTCTGTCGCGCGCTCAGGCTTAGCGGCGCGGCGCCGGTTCGTCCAATGGCGCGGGCGTCACGCCTGCGTCACCGTCACGGGCGCCGCCGCCAGCCGCTGCAACAGCCGCCGCCGCGCGCGGATCGGCCACCACTCATAAAGCCAGATCTCCGCCGGGCGCCACATCGCGACCCAGCCCATGATCACCAGACTTTCCGCAACCACCTGCGCCACGCGCGGGAACGGCAGGCTCGGCGCGGCGCCCTCCAGCGCTTGCCCCAGCGCGATGCACGCCGCCAGCACCGCCAGCCCGATCGCCAGCGCGATGCGCCCGTCGCGAAACAGCCGCCGCAGCGTGCGGGTTTCGGCGCGGGCGCGGGCGGAGAAGTGGCGCGCGACATCCTCGGCGATGCGCGCCGCCTCGGGGCGGGCCATCTCCGCCAACGGCAGCGCGACGCGCAGCCGCAGCGCCGCGCAATCGGGCAACGCCTCCGCCCAGCCGACGACATGGGCGTCAACGCGCGGCGCCAGATCGTGATCGGGCATCGGCGTGGGATCGAGCGCGTCGAACAGATCCTCGACGCGCTCGACCCGGATCGCAATGTCGCCCTGCTTCTCGTCCATGGGCCGCAGGGGACGCGACCGCGCCGCCGCAGTCAAGGAGGGCAGTCAAGCAGGGTAGTCAAGGAGAGCAGTCAAGGAGAGCAACCAAGGAGAGCCGTCAGGCGCCGGACCGCGCCGCCTGCGCCGCCCGCGCGCGCGATAGTTGAACCGCCGCGATGCCCGCCGTCACGATGGCGACGCCCAGGATGTCGAGCCAGCCCACCCCTTCGCCCAGCAGCAGCGCCGCGAACCCCACGCCCAGCGCGGGGTTGAGGAAATGGAACGCGCTCGCCGCCGTCGCGCCGATCCGCGCCACCAGACGGAACCAGATCACCGTCGCCACCACGCCGGGGATCAGCGCGGTGTAGAGAAACGATAACGCCAGCGAGAGCGTCGGGCGGATCTCGGCGACGCTCTCGACCGCGAAGCCGATCGGCGCCATCGTCGCCGCGCCGACGAACATCTGCAGCCCCACCACCATCAGCAGCCCGCGCGGCGCGGTCATGCCGCGCACCGCCAGCGTCGCCGCCGCCAGCGCCGTCAGCCCCAGCACGCAGAACGCCACGCCCGCCGCATCCGCCCCGCCCGCGATCCGCCCGCCCATGATCAGCGCGACACCGGCGAAGCCCGCGCCCAGGCCCGCCAGACCCAGCGCGGGCAGCCGCTCGCCCAGAAACCCCCGGCTCATGGCCGCCACCGCCAGCGGCAGGGCGCTGGCGATGATCGCGGCGAGGCCCGCGGGCACCCGCGTCATGGCGAGGAAGTTCAGCCCAAGATAAAGGCTGTTCTGGCAAAAGCCGAAGAACAGGATCATCAGCCACGCGCGCCGCCCGCGCGGCAGGCGCTGGCCCAGCAGCCACGCCAGCGCCACCGCGGCCAGCCCCGCCACCATGAACCGCGCGCCCAGCAACAGGAACGGCGGCGCATCGGCCAGCGCGATCTTGGCGGAGGTGAAGGCCGAACTCCAGATCGCCGCGAAAGCCACGCCCATCGCCATCGCGCCCGCGTCGAAGCCTCCGGTCACGGCGGGCGGGCGGCGCAGCATGTCCGGGCTCCCTGTTGCGGCGACGCGCGCCCGATCCCGATGCGCGGACATGATCTCCCGCCAACAGTTGTCCACAGCGCATGGCGGTGCAAGCCCCGCCGCGACTGCGCGCGCCGCTTTCCCCCGTGGCGCGCTTCGCCTATGGCTGGCGCAGCCGCCCTCAGGATGCCGCCGATGAACGCGCCCAGCCCGCCCACGCGCGCCCTCGCCAGCCATGCGCCGCTCAGCGTTGGCCAGTTCGTCGCGTTCATCGCGGCGCTGATGGCGCTGAACGCGCTGGCGGTGGACATCATGCTGCCCGCCCTGCCCGCCATCGGCGCCGATCTCGGCATGGCGGTCGAAAACGACCGGCAGATGGTGATCACCGCCTATCTGCTGGGCTTTGGCCTTGGCCAGTTCTTCATGGGGCCGCTCAGCGACCGTTTCGGGCGCCGCCCGGTGCTGATCGCGGGGCTGCTCGCCTACGCCGCCGCCGCCGCGCTCTGCGCCTCGGTCAGCGGGGCTTCGGCGCTGCTGGCGGCGCGGTTCGCGCAAGGGATAGGCTCGGCGGCGCCGCGGGTGATCGTCACCGCGCTGGTGCGCGACTGCTATGAGGGGCGCACCATGGCGCGCGTCACCTCCTATGCGATGATGGTGTTCATGGTGGTGCCGGTCATCGCCCCCAGCATCGGCCAGGCGGTGCTGCTGGCGGGGCCGTGGCGCTGGATCTTCGCGGTGCTGGCGCTCTACGCCGCCGCAGTCTTGTGGGTGGCGGCGACGCGCCTGCCCGAGACGCTGCCGCCCCAGCGCCGCCGCGCGCTGTCGCGGGCGGGGCTGGCGGGCAGCGCGCGGCTGGTGCTGGGGTCGCGCCAGACGGTGGGCTATGCGCTGGCGGCGGGAGTGTTCTTCGGGGCGCTGTTCGGCTTCATCGGCTCGGCGCAGCAGATACTGGCGGAGCTTTACGGCCTCGGCGCATGGTTTCCGATCGCCTTCGCCGGGGTGGCGGTGGCGATCGCTTTGGCCAGCCTTGTGAACGCGCTGATGGTCGAGCGGCTGGGGATGCGGGCGCTCTCGCACGGCGCGGTGATCGCCTTCACCGCGATCAGCGCGACGCTGGCGGCGCTGTCGCTGGCCGGGCCGCCGCCGCTTTGGCTGTTCATGGCGCTGCTGGGCGCGGCGATGATGCTGGTGGGGCTGACCTTCGCCAATTTCAACGCGCTGGCGATGGCGCCGATGGCCGAGGCCGCCGGGATCGCCTCATCGCTGATCGGCGGCGCCACCACGGTGATCGGCGCCAGCCTCGGCTTCGTCATCGCGCGCGCCTATGACGGCACGATCACGCCGCTGGCGGTCGGCTATACGCTGTGCGGCGCGGGGTGTCTGGGTCTGCTGCTGGTCACCGAGCGCGGGCGGCTGATGCGCGGCGGG
>CAZRFB010000295.1:0-2855 GCA_964599185.1 uncultured Rhodobacterales bacterium
GCTGCGCAGGCGCTGGTATTCGCGCTCCTGCACGCTGGAGAAATGCTTGGCCTCGCTCAGCGCGGCGTTGATGCGCTTGGACTGCATCTGCGACAGCTTGGCGTAGTCGCTGGAGATGCGCTCCAGCTTCTCCAGCACCGATGGCCGGAGCGCCGCCTCCATCGCCGAGAGCGACAGGTTGGCCTGCTCCTCCGGCTCCTCGCCATCCTCGTCGGCCTCGCCGCGCGGCGCGGCGTCGTGCTCGGCGGCGGGCTGGGGCTTGCCCGGCTCGGCGTGCGCGGGCTGGGCGGGCGCGGCCTGCGCGGCGGAGAGATCGACGACGGTCTCCTCGTCGTCCTCCAGCCCCTTGCCGAAGGTGGTCTCAAGGTCGATCACGTCGCGCAGCATGATGCGCTCGTCGTTCAGCTCCTCAAGCCAGATGGTGATCGCCTGAAAGGTCAGCGGGCTTTCGCACAGGCCGCCGATCATGGTGGCGCGGCCGGCCTCGATGCGCTTGGCGATGGCGATCTCGCCCTCGCGCGACAGCAACTCGACCGTGCCCATCTCGCGCAGATACATGCGCACCGGGTCGTCGGTGCGGTCGTTCTCAGCGCCGGTGGTCGTGGTGGTGGCGACCTCGCGCGATTCTTCCTTGGCCTCGGCGGCGGCGCCGTCCTCGGCCTCCTCCTCCTCGACCACGTTGACGCCCATCTCCGACAGGAGCGACATCACGTCCTCGATCTGCTCGGAGGAGACCTGCGCGGGCGGCAGGGCGCGGTTGAGTTCGTCGAGGGTGATGTAGCCCTTGGCCTTGGCCTGCGCGATCATCTTCTTGACCGCAGCCTGGCTCATGTCGAGCATCGGGCTCGGCGTCTCCGTCGCTTCGGTCTCGGGTGCTTCCTCGACGTCCTTGGCCGCCATGCGCCGCTCCGTTCGTTGCTGCCGTGCGCCTTGTGCGAGGCGCGGTGTTTCCGTGCGCCTTATGCGAGGCGCGGTGTTTCCATGCGCCTTGTGCAAGGCGCGGGGCGAATCATAGTGTCATTCGAGCGCTTTTGCGAATCGTGTCGCCCGACTCATATGCGAATCAGTTCGTGGCGTCGCCGCGACGTCGCGGCTTTCGGACCCAGATCTCACGCTCTATCGCCGAGCGCAACGCTTCGGACAGATGCGCCTCGTCGCCGTCTTCGGTGATCGCGGCGCCGCACAGGTCGCGTTGCGCCGCCGCCGCCGCCAGCTTCAGCCTGCCGTCGATCGCCAATCCAACGCCCGGCGCCATGCCCGACCCATCCTGCGCGCCTGGCCCGCCCAGCGCCGCCTCCGCCTCCGCCACCTCGCGCCGCAAGGTCGATTCAGATTGCTGGCGCGCCAGCGATTCGCGCAGCGCCGTCTCCGCCAGCGCCGCGTCGGCGCCCGACGCGGCGAAGCCGATCTGCGCCGCCGGCGCCGCCGCCTCCAGCAGCGCGGCCACGTCGCGCCCCGCTGCGGCGTCGAGCAGCGCGCACAGCGCCTGCGTCGAGACCGCCCCGCCGTCCGCGACCGCTGATATGAGGACGCGGCGCAGCGGATCAAGGTCTGGCTGGGTGAACTCGGTGACGGCGATCTCCTCGGCGCAGGCCTCGATCAGCGACGGACGGCGCAGAAGCGCGAGCAGGATCGCCGCCTCGCGCCCGCGCATCTCGGCGGCGGATGAGCGCGCGCGGGCGAGCGCGCTGCTCTTGGTGGCGGCGACAGGCCCCTCCAGCACCGGCGCGCCGCGCTTGAAAGGCCCCTTGCGCGGCGTCCAGGGCCCCGCCCCCGCCCGCATCCCGGCCGGGCGGAACAGCGCCGCGCGCCGCTCCGCCAGCGCGGCGCGGTAATGGTCGCGCACCGAGGCGTCGCCGATCCGGGCGAGCAGCGCGCGCAACCGCGCGTCCAGCGCGGCGCGGCGCTCGGGGCTGTCGAACGACTGGCCTTCGGTTTCGCGCCGCCACAGCAGCGCCACCAGCGGCTCGGCCGCCTCCAGCACCGCGCGCATCGCCGCCACGCCCTCGGCGCGGATCAGGTCGTCGGGGTCGCGGCCCTGCGGCAAGAGCGCGAAGCGCAGCGCCTTGCCCGGCGCCAGAAGCGGCAGCGCCACATCGATCACCCGGGCGGCGGCGGCGAGGCCCGCCGCGTCGCCGTCCAGCGCGATCACCGGCTCATCGGCCATCCGCCACATCATCACCAGCTGCTGTTCGGTGATCGCGGTGCCCAGCGGCGCGACAGCGTGGGCCAGACCGGCCTCCACCAGCGCGATCACATCCATGTAGCCTTCGGCGACGATCAGCGATTTCACCCGTCCCGCCGCCTCGCGCGCCGGGCCGATGTTGAACAGCGTGCGCGACTTGTCGAACAGCGGGGTCTGCGGCGAGTTGAGGTATTTCGCCTTGGCGCCCGCCGCCATCGCCCGCCCGCCGAAGGCGATGCAGGCGCCCTGCGCGTCGCGGATCGGAAAGATGATGCGGTCGATGAAACGGTCGTAGGGCGCGCCGTGGTCGGACTGCGCGCTCAGGCCCGCGTCGAGCAGCGCCTGAATCGGCGCGCCCCTGGCGCTCAGATGCTCGGTCAGCGCGTGGCGGTCGGGCGGGGCGTAGCCGATCTCGAAGCGCGCCTGCGTCGCCGCCGACACCCCGCGCCGGGCGATATAGGCGCGCGCGTCGGCGGCGCGGGCGCCCTTGAGCTGGGTGCGGTAGAACGCGGCGGCGGCCTCCATCCATTCCGCCAGCCCGCGCCGCTTTTCCGCGCGCTCGGCCACGGCGGGGTCGCGGGCCGGCATCTCCATGCCCGCCGCGCGCGCCAGCTCCTCGACCGCGTCCATGAAGCCCATGTTCTCGCGCTCGGTCAGGAACTTGATCGCG
>CAZRFB010000296.1:0-3249 GCA_964599185.1 uncultured Rhodobacterales bacterium
GCGGTCGGTCGAGACCTCCAAGTTCAAGGGCTATGAGGACAAATACGCCATCGCCGGCAGCTACTGGCCGCCGCAGTACACGATCATGGACGGCGACACGCTGGAGCCGCTCAAGATCGTCTCGACGCGCGGCATGATCTACGACACGCAGGAATACCACCCCGAGCCGCGCGTCGCCGCCATCGTCGCCTCGCACTACAAGCCGGAGTTCCTGGTCAACGTGAAGGAGACCGGCAAGATCCAGCTGGTGGACTACTCCGACATCCAGAACCTCAAGATCACCGAGATCGAGGCGGAGCGGTTCCTGCACGACGGCGGCTTCGACAGCACCAAGCGCTATTTCCTGACCGCCGCCAACGCGCGCAACAAGGTGGTGGTGATCGACACCAAGGAGAGCGCGCTGACCGCCATCGTCGAGACCGGCGGCGCGACGCCGCACCCCGGTCGCGGCGCCAACCTCGTCCACCCGGTGTTCGGGCCGGTCTGGGCGACCTCGCATCTGGGCGACGACAGCGTGGCGCTGATCGGCACCGACCCCGAGGGCCATCCCGACAGCGCGTGGAAGGTGGTGCAGACGCTCTACGGGCTTGGCGGCGGCTCGCTGTTCGTCAAGTCGCATCCGACGTCGGATCATCTGTATGTCGATGCGCCGCTGAACCCCGACGCGGAGATCTCGGCCTCGATCGCGGTGTTCACGGTCAGCGAGATGGGCGCGGACGATCCCGCCTACACCGTGCTGCCGATCGGCGAATGGGCCGCCATCGCCGAAGGTCAGCCGCGCGTGGTGCAGGGCGAGTTCAACGAGGCGGGCGACGAGATCTGGTTCTCGGTCTGGAACGGCCGCGATCAGGAATCGGCGATCGTGGTGGTGGACGACCGCACGCTGAAGATGAAGCACGTCATCAAGGACCCGCGGCTGATCACGCCGACCGGCAAGTTCAACGTCTTCAACACCCGCAACGACGTCTATTGACGCCGCGCGCGCGCCGGGGGCTTCGTCTCCGGCGCGCCGCACCCGACCCGACCCCTTCGAGGCCGACAAGGGCGCATCGCATGACGAGACCAGGACACGTATCTCTGATCGGCGCCGGCCCCGGCGACCCGGAGTTGCTGACGCTGAAGGCCGCGCGGCTGCTGCGCGCGGCGCAGGCGGTGGTCTATGACCGGCTGGTGTCGCCGGAGATCCTCGCCATGGCGGCGCCGGGCGCGCGGATGATCCCGGTCGGCAAGGCGCCCAAGGCGCACCCCGTGCCGCAGGACAAGATCAACGCGCTGCTGGTGTCGCTGGCGCGGGAAGGCCTGACGGTGGCGCGGCTGAAGGGCGGCGATCCGTTCATCTTCGGGCGCGGCTCGGAGGAGGCCTGGGCGCTGCGGGAGGCGGGCTTCGCCTGCGATGTCGTGCCGGGCATCACCGCCGCGCAGGGCTGCGCCGCCGCGACCGGCGTGCCGCTGACCCATCGCGGGCTGGCGCGCGGCGTGCGGCTGATCACCGGTCATTGCCGCGCCGACCTGCCGCTCGATCTCGACTGGGCCGGGCTGGCCGACCCGCAGACGACGCTGGTGGTCTATATGGGCGTCGCCAACATCGCCGAGATCGCCGCGAAACTTTGCGCCCACGGTCTGCCGGGCGAGACGCCGGTGCTGGCGGTGGCCGAGGGCGCCACCCCGCGCGAGCGGCGGCTGTTGTCGCGGCTGGACGCGGTGGCGGCGGCGGTTGACGCCGCCGGTCTGGCGGCGCCGGTCACGTTCATCATCGGCGCCGTCGCCGGGCTTTACACCGACGCGCAGGCCATGCCCTGCCGCGCCGCTGCGGTGGCTCCGGCATGGGAGACGGTCGATGCGTAGCGCGCTCGCCGCCCTTGCGCTCACCGTTTCCGCCGCGCAGGCCGAGATCATCGACCCCGCGCGCGCCGCGGCGCTGGAGCGGCTGGTGCGTCAGGACTGCGGCGCGTGCCATGGCATGACGCTGAAGGGCGGGCTTGGCCGCGCGCTGACGCCGCAGGCGCTGGCGGGGGCCGACCCGGAGAACTTGAGCGTGATCGTGCTGGACGGCGTTCCCGGCACGGCGATGCCGCCGTGGCGCGGGCTGCTGAGCGAGACGGAGGCGCGCTGGATCGCGGCGTATCTGCTGAAGGGAGAGGCGCCATGATCCGGCTGATCGCGGCGCTGTTGCTGGCGCTGGCGGCGTTCAGTGTTCGCGCCGAAGAACCGCGCGCCACCGGGGCGCTGGGGGTGATCGTCGAGCGCGCGACCGGGTCGCTCGTTGTGATCGACTGGCGCGCGCGCGCCGCGCTGGGCCGGGTGGAGGGCCTGGGCGATCTCTCGCACGCCTCGGTGGTGTTCTCGCCCGATCAGCGGTTCGCCTACGTGTTCGGGCGCGACGGCGGGCTGACCAAGGTCGATATCCTCGACCGCGTCATCGTCGCGCGCGTGATGCAGGCGGGCAACGCCATCGGCGGCGCGATCTCTGACGACGGGCGGCTGGTGGCGGTGTCGAACTATGAGCCCGGCGGCGTGCGGGTGTTCGACGCCGACACGCTGGCGCCGGTGGCCGACATGCCCACCGGCTCGAAAACCATCGGCCTTGTCGATGCGCCCGGGCGGCGGTTCGTGTTCTCGCTGTGGGACGCGGGCGAGACGTGGATCGCCGATCTTTCCGGCCCGACGCCGCAGATCACCCGCATCGCGGGGATCGGCGCCAACCCTTACGACGCGCTGATCACCGGCGACGGGCGCACCTATATCGCCGGGCTGTTCGGCGAGGACGGGCTGACCATGCTCGATTTGTGGGAGACGCCGCCGCGTCCGCGCCGGGTGCTGGCGGGCTATGGCCGCGGCGCGGCGCCCCTGCCGGTTTACAAGATGCCGCATCTGGAGGGCTGGGCGCTGGCGGGCGACCGCTTCGCGCTGCCGGCGGTGGGACGACACGAGGTTCTGTGGGCCGACGCGCGCAGCTTCGCCGAGGTCGGGCGCACCGCAGTCCACGGCCAGCCGGTGTTCGCGGTGGCGCGGCCCGGCGGGCGGCAGGTCTGGGTGAACTTCGCCCATCCGCTCAACGACACGGTGCAGGTGATCGACGCGCCCTCGGGCGCGGTGATCCACACCCTAACCCCCGGCCCCGCCGTGCTGCACATGGAGTTCACGCCGCGCGGCGCGGAGGTCTGGGTGTCGGTGCGCGACGCCGACCGGGTGGACGTCTATGACGCCGCCACCTTCGAGAAGCTGGCCGAGATCGCGGCGCGCGCGCCC